>NZ_JBHTTQ010000069.1:0-40979 GCF_042794475.1 Streptomyces sp. NPDC056527 | reverse complement strand
GGGTCCGGCCGGCCGCCGTCCGGAAGCGACGCCCCTACTTCGCCTCGATCTTCGCCCACCTGGCGTCGAGGACGATCGCCTTGAGCTGGGCCATCGTCAGCGCGGGCTCGGCGCGCGTCGCCTTCTCGTCCTGCGCCTCCGCGTTGAACGCGGAGACCACGACCCGGAAGCCGTCCCTGTCCATGGTGTCGGCCGACCACCAGACCACGCCCGCGCCACCCTTCTCGCCGCCCTGCCGGGTCAGCTTCAGGAAGCCCCCGTCGGGCAGCGTGGTGGAGCCGTTGCAGTACAGCGCGCAGGCCTCGTCGCCCATGTCGTACTGGACGTTGACCTGGACCAGGCTCTTGCCCTTGCCGTCGTCGACGACCACGTAGGCGTACTGGCCGTCACCGCCCTTGGAGGTCACCTTCAGGCCCGTGGGCAGCAGCGCGCGCAGCGTGGCCGCCACCGCGTCGCCGTCCGGCTCCGGCGGTGCGGTGTCGGTGCCCGACCCGGGCTTGCCGTCCTTCCGCACCGGCAGCTTCTCGGCCTTGTCCCGGGCGTTCTTCCCGCCCGGTACGGCCCGGTCCCGGGCGCTCTTGTCCTGACCGGCCGGCGCGGGCCTCGACGCGGCGACGGAGGAGCCCTCGGCTCCCCCGCCCGAGCCCAGCAGGTCACCGCCGTACGCGCCGCCGACGGCCACCACCGCGAGCGCCAGCACGCTGCCGGTGACGGCGCCCAGGCGGCGGCGCACCACGCGGCTCCGGCCGCGGGCCAGCCCGCCGGCCACCAGTTCGCGGCCGTCGCCCGCGGCGAAGCCGTCACCGGTGCGGCGCAGGGCCGCGCCGAGTTCCTCCTCGAAGCGTTCGTGTCCCTCGTTCAGGGGCATGTCGAATCACCGTCTCCGATCCATGGGTGAAAAGAAGTTCCGAAGTGCCTGGGTCAGCGGTGCGCGAACTCGGTGATGCTGCCGCCGAGCCGTTCCCTGAGCCGGCCGAGCGCCCGCACCGAGCGCGTGCGTACCGCGGCGGAGCTCACCTGCAAGGCGTCGGCGGTCTCCTCGATGCTGCGGTCCTCCCAGTACCGCAGCACCACCACCGCCCGGTCCTTGGGCGCCAGCGCGGCCAGCGCGTCGAGCAGGGCGATCCGCAGCGCCGGGTCGTCCCCGGTCTCCGGGGCGCGGTCGGGCAGCTCGCCGAGGGGGCGCTCGGTCGCGGAGCGTCGCCGCTGGTGACTGAGGAAGGTGCGGACGAGGACGGTGTGCGCGTACGCGGCGGGGTTGCCGATCCGCTGGACGCGGCCCCACAGTGCGTACATCCGGCCCAGCGTCTCCTGCACCAGATCCTCGGCGAGGTGGGTGTCACCGCTGGTCAGCAGGCATGCCGACCGGAACAGGTGCCCCGTCCGCGCGGAGGCGAACTCCAGGAACTCGTCCGCCCGGGCCTGTCTCATGCCCTGCCCCCCGTCGCCGTCGTCCTTCACCTCATTGACGCGGTGGGCGCACGGAAATGTTTCACACGAGTTCGAGCCGCCCGAAATGTCCCATCACGACCGAAAGGGGGTATCCCTGAAGCATGAACGCTTTTCTCTTGGATTCCGCGGAGGTCACCACGGCGGCCGGAGTCTGGCAGTCGGGGATGGCACAGGTTCTCGGTGGCCTGATCCTGGTCGCCGTACTGATGGGTGCGTTCTGGCTGGGGATGAGGGTGAGGGACAAGGAATCCCCGACACCCAAGCCCGAGGATCAACCGCACCGGCCGGAAGGCGGTCTGCCCGGCGAGACGTCCGAGTACCGCAGGCCCCACGAGATGCCGCAGACCGACGGCGAGCACCGGCTCATGCCGTACGAGATCAAGGACGGCGGCGAGACCTCGCCCGAACCGCCCAGCGAGGAGAAGCGCAAGTGGGGCGGGATCTCCAGCGGCGGCTTCGGCAGCGGCGGAACGGGGCACGGCGACTGAGCTTCGTCACGGGCGGGATGTCGCGCGGGGCGCCCCCGAGGGGCGTCCCCCGGCTCCGGCCGTTCGGGGCCCGATGACTGTGACGCCACGCCTCACGGAGGATGCGACAGGTGGTCGATCACGCGGTGGACAAAGACGGGCACGCGTCCCTGACGGACCGCTTCGAGGAGCAGAGGCCGCGGTTGCGGGCGGTCGCGTACCGGCTCCTCGGCTCGTTCGGCAAGGCGGACGACGCCGTGCGCGAGGCGGAGCTGCGGCTCGTCCGCACCGGTCCCGAGCACAGCGACGAGGACATCGTCGATCCGGGCCGTCGGCTGACCGCGGCGGTCGCCGCGGTCTGTCTTGGCATGCTGCGGTCGCGCGAGTCGCGGCGCGAGGACCCCTGGGATCCGTGGGGCGGAGGTGAGCCCAAACGGGCCGCCGACCCCGAGGAGCGGGCGCTGCTCGGGTTCCTCGACACGCTGACGCCCGCCGAGCGGGTGGCGTTCGTGCTCCACGACATGTTCGACGTGCCCTTCGAGGAGATCGCCCCGGTCGTGGAGCGCACCCCGGCCGCGGCGCGCCAGCTGGCGGCCCGGGCGAGACGGCGGGTGCAGGGCACGGAGGAGATGCCGGAACCGGACCTGGCCCGTCAGCGCGAGGTCGTCGCCGCCGTCCTCGACGCGTCGCGGAGGGGCGATGCCGACGCGCTGCTCGCGCTCCTCGACCCCGACGCGGTGCTGCGGGCGGACGCGGAGGCGATACGGAACGGGGCGACCACCGCGCACGGGGCGCAGCCGGTGGCGGAGGGCCTCGCCGACCGGGCCCGCTCGACGCGGATCGCGCTGGTGGACGGCGCGGCCGGCCTGGCGTGGGCCCCGGCAGGCACCCCGAGGACGGTGCTCGCCTTCACGGTCCTCGACGGCCATGTCACGGCCGTCGACATCCTGATGGACCAGGGCCACCTCCACCGCCTGGACGTGGAGTTCCTGCCCGAGTGAGCCCGCGAGGTGAGCACCTCACGACGACGTGGACCCGGCGCCCTTCGCCCCCGCCGCCCGCTGCGCCACGGCGACGTGGCCCGCCTGTCCCGGAAGGTCGCGGCGGGTTCTCACCGGGGACAGGAACACCGGCAGGAAGGCGGTCGCCAGCAGCGCGCCGCCCACCCACATCGTGGGGTGGATGCCCACCAGCTCGCCGAGGAGTCCCGCCGTCGCGGCGCCGATCGCCAGCGCTCCGGTGAGGAGGAAGCGGAAGGTCGCGTTCATCCGGCCGAGCATCGCGTCCGGGGTCATCCGCTGGCGCAGGCTCACCCCCAGGACGTTGTCGATGCCGGTCTTGAACATCGCCAGCAGCCACCCCGCGCCCGCGAGCCACAGCCAGGGGCCGTTGCCGATGAGCGGGACGAGGAGACCGGCCGGCGCCAGTACGAGACCCGCGAGCCCCAGCGTGCGGCCGAAGCCGAGGCGGGCCGCCACCGCCCGTGCGCAGCGGGAGCCGAGCAACAGGCCGAGGCCGCCGGCCGCCCAGTAGACACCGAGGACACCGGCGGAGAGCCCGAGTTCGCGGACGAAGAGCACCGGCATCATCGTGTTGAGGATCTGCGAGCCCAGGTTGGTGAGCGACGCACTCAGGGCGAGCGCCCGCAGCTCCCTGTTCCCGAGGACGTGCCGTACACCGGCCGCGATCTGGGCGCGCAGCGGCTCCGGCGCCCGGGCCGCCGCCGGCGCGGTGGAGACCGCCGGCCCCTCCTTCAGCCACAACAGCCGTACCGCCGAGCCCAGGTGGCTCACCGCGGCCCCCGCCACCGCCACCGGGGCCGTGAGCAGCTGGACCAGGCCACCGCCCGCTCCGCGCCCGGTGACGTTGGTGACGGCCATCAGGCTGACCATGGCCGCGTTGGCCTGGACGAGGCCGTCCCGGCCGACGAAGCGGGGCAGGATGCTCTGCCCCGCGACGTCGTAGAAGACCATCGCGCAGCCGCTGAGCAGCACCACGACGTAGAGCTGAGCGAGCGTCAGGGCGTCGCACCACCAGGCGACGGGCACCGAGGCGAAGAGCAGTCCGCGGGCGGTGTCCGCCAGGATCAGGACACGTCGCTGGGGCAGCCGGTCCACCCAAGCTCCGGCGGGGAGGCCGATGAGCAGGAAGGCCAGGGTGGCGAGCGTGGCGAGCGCCCCGACCTCGCCGGGGCTCGCGTCCAGGACCTCGACGGCGATCAGCGGGACGGCGACGTATCCGACGTTCGTACCGAGGTGGCCGAGGACCGCCGCCGAGAACAAGGTACGGAAGTCGGGCACGCGCCAGGGGGAATCGGATCGCATGTCGTCGAACCTCTCCCACCCCGACGCGTCACCACAAGCGAAAAGTTCTACAGCGACGCTTCAGCAGGGCTACACCGACGTCCGGGCCGCCCAGCGGCCCAGCGCCTCCTGCCGGTTGTCGCCCGCCTCCGTCAGCTCGTCGAGGAACCGCGCGACCTCCGCGTCGCCGCGCACCACCCCGACGGTCCGGCAGCCGCGCGTGAGGACGACCGTGCCGTCGGCCCGGAGCTCGTACCCGAAGTACCGCGCGGGGCTCACCCCTTGGCCCCGATCGGCTGCTTGCGGTCCCCTACGGGCTGCTCCGCCATCGACACCGGGGAGGCGTCCCCGACCCCCAGGAGGCGCAGCAGGGGGCCCGCCATCGCCGTGGTCACCAGGGCCATGAGCACCATGCTGGTGAACAGCTCCGGCCCGATCAGACCCAGGTCCCGGCCGATCCCGAGGATCACGATCTCCGTGAGACCCCGGGTGTTCATCAGCGTTCCGAACGCGCCCGCGTCCCGCCAGCTCATCCCCGAGAGCCGCGCCGGGATCGCGGCGCCGGCGAACTTCCCGACCACCGCGGTCACCAGGATCAGCAGCAGGGCGAGCAGCCCGGACCAGCCGAGACCGCCGATGTCGACCGAGAGGCCGGTGATGACGAAGAAGACCGGGAGCAGCAGCCCGGCCGCCTTCTCCAGCGGCGCACCGATCTGCTGGTGCAGCCGCGGAGCGTCCTTGCGGGGCATGACCAGGCCGAAGGCGAAGGCCCCGAAGATGGCGTGGATACCGATCCAGGTGGTGGCGTACGACGAGAGCAGCACACCGGCCACGATCAGCACGAGCCGTACGCCGGTCTCCTGCCGGCCTCCGGCCGCGAGGCGCAGCGCCCGGTGCAGCAGGGGCCGTACGACGAAAGCCATGGCCACCGCGTAGGCGATGGTCAGGGCGATGACCGTGAACAGCCCGCCCATGCCGTCGGTCGCCCCACTCGCGTCACCGGCACCGCCGACGCCCGCGAGCGCCACCACCAGGACCAGCACGCACCAGGCGACCACGTCGCCCGCCGCCGCGCAGGCCATCGCCGTCGTGCCCACGCGGGTGTGGCCGAGCCGGCGGTCCCGGATGATCCGGGCGAGGACCGGGAACGCGGTGATGGAGAAGGCGGTCGCCATGTAGAGCACGAACATGTCGGAGCCGACACCGTCGGGCGCCGACGAGCGGTACAGCAGCGCCGCCGCCCCCGCTCCCACCACGAACGGAACGGCCATGGCGAGGACGGCCGTCGAGCCCACCGACCTGATCCGGCCGCGCAGCACGCCCAGGTCCAGCTCCCAGCCCGCGAGGAACATGAAGAGCGCGAGGCCCAGCTGCGCGAGGGCGGAGAGGCCCGGCCGCGCCTCGGGCGGGAACAGCAGCGCGGGCAGGTCGCCGGGCAGCAGCCCGAGCAGGCTGGGGCCGAGCATCAGACCGGCCGCGATCTCCGCTACCACCGGCGGCTGGTGCATCCGCCGGCCGAGCCGGACCATCACGGCGCCCACGACGAGGACGATCGCGACGTCGGCCAGGACGATCGCGTCCACCGGGACACCTCCGGACGCTGCCATCACACCTCTCCCCTTCTTCCCTCGGCGGGCATCAGATCAGCACCCGACCGGCGGCCGTGTCCCTGGTGTCGCGGGACTTGCGCAGGTCACGGGTGATGATCGCCTTCTGCAGCCACCGGTCGGTGCCGTCGTAGCGGGCGGTGAACGCCTTACGGCCGTGCACGGCGAGGTAGTTGTCGACGACGAGCAGCGTGCCCGCCTCCACGACCACGTCGCGGGTCGCCGCCTCCAGCTCCCGTACGAGCTCCTTCAGCGCCTGTTCGGCCGCGGCGTCACCCTCCACACAGCGCATGAAGAAGGGGTCGATCCGCAGGTACGGCGAGTCCGGCGCGCCGAACAGCACGGCCACCGGCTCCGGGGTCTCGCGCATCGCCCGCATCCGCAAGAGGCCAGGATGGTCGGGCTGCTGGGCGGCGAGCTGCCGCAGGTGCTCGTCGTCCGGAAGAATGTAGAACCGCGGCTCTCCGAGGACCCTGCGCGTTTCCGCGCTCAGCGTCACATCGCGTATGGAGGCGACGGTGGTCGGAACTCGATCGTGGTTGCGGATTCCGAACAGGGCCAGATAGTCGCAGCGATAGGGGTGGAACCCGTCCTCGGTGTGCCATTCGAGCAGGACGTCGCTGCCGTGACCGCTCTGCTCGTTCTCCTCACCGGCGATCGGCAGCACATTCTGGATCATTCTTCCGGACTGCAAAGTCGGCCAGCTGAAGACTTCACCGAGGCACTTGCCGATCAGGGAAAGGAAGAGTTCCTCGCGCCGGGTCCGCAGCGACGCGGCGGCTTCCGCCCAGTTCCGCGGAGTGGGCCCCACGGCGCTGTCGTCGACGACGAATCCCCTGATCTTGAACGCGGCGGCCGGATCGTCGCGCCGGAACTCCGCAAGGAACTTCCGCACGCCCACCGGGACTCGCGAGGCGAGCTCCCAGGCCTCGTCGTGGAAGCGCGGGCCGCCCGGATCGCAGCCCGCCTCGCCCAGTCCGGCGATCAGCGCGTCCAGCTGGGCGACTTCGTCGGCGGACAAGTCGTAGTGGAGTACGCCCTGGTCAATGGTCACGGAATTCGCCCTCTCTGGCGTGTGGGTGTCGGGACCTGGGGATCCGGCCTTCAGTCCCAGCCCCAGCTGTCGCCGCCGTCGCCGTTCGGGCCGGGGGTGGCGGCGGTCGCACCCGCCGCCGGGGCGGACGCGACCTCGTGGGTCTGCGCCGCCTGCGCGGTGGTGGCCCCCAGGACCGTCGTCGTCACGGCCGCGGCGCACGAGATCAGGTAGACGAATGCCTTGCTTCGCATTTTCCCGTCCGATTCCATCGAAGTGACCTGAGTGAATTACTCAATTCCGCAGGCAGGCCGGCGAGCGGGCCATTGTGTGGCCATCGGCCGGCGGCCGCCGTCGAGTAATCTGCCAGGGGCCGAACGGGCGCTACAAGAAGTTCGGATGGCACCATGGTGCAGTGGCTGCAAGTTGCCAGATCCACGGTCGGGGACGGTGCTCCGACCACCGTCAGAACGCCTTACGGTGTTTCCCGCCACGCTTGCGTTCGTACATCTCCCGACCGGCCGCCTCCCGGCGTTTCCACTCCCGGCTCAGCTCGGCGCGGAGCCGCGCGTCGGTGCGCGAGGCGATCCAGGCGCTCTCGCGCAGGAGTTTGCGGTAGCTCTCGAATCGGCGGTGCGAGAGCGTGCCGTCCTCGACCGCCGCGAGCACCGCGCAGTCCGGCTCGGCATGGTGCTCGCAGTCGTGGAAACGGCAGTGCGCCGCCAGTTCCTCGATCTCCGCGAACACCTGGGAGAGTCCGTCGTTGGCCTCCCACAGCCCCACCCCGCGCAGCCCCGGGGTGTCGATCAGCAGCCCGCCGCGCGGCAGGAGCAGCAGATCGCGGGTCGTGGTGGTGTGCCGGCCCTTGCCGTCGCTGCCCCGGACCGGGCCCGCCTCCTGCTCCTCGACGCCGAGCAGGGCGTTGACGAGCGTGGACTTGCCGACGCCCGACTGGCCGAGCAACGCGGAGGTGCGGCCGGTCAGTTCGGCGGCCAGGGCGTCGAGCCCGGCGCCGCTGACCGCGCTGACGGGGAACACGGCGGCCCCCGGGCCCGCCTGCTCGACATCGCTCACGAGATGGGTGATGTCGGGGACCAGGTCCGTCTTGGTGAGGACGACGACGGGCTGCGCGCCGCTGGACCAGGCCAGGGAGAGGAAGCGCTCCAGCCGGCCCAGGTCGAGCTCGACGGCCAGCGAGACCGCGATCACGGCCAGGTCGATGTTGGCCGCCAGGACCTGGCCCTCGGAGCGGGCGGAGGAGGTCGAACGGGTGAAGCGCGTACGGCGGGGCAGCAGCGCCCGGACGACGGGGCCGCTCGCGGGAGCGGTGTCGACGGCGGCCCAGTCGCCCGTACAGGGGGTGTCGCGCGGGTCGGAGCCGAGGACCGGCTCGGTGTCGGCCCGTACCGTACGGACGGCCGCCTCGCCGCCCGTCGCGTCCCCCACCTCAGCGCCCTCCACCACGAGTTCGCAGCGTCCGCGATCCACTCGTACGACCCGGCCGGGGACGAGCCCCGTCCCCTCGTACGGCACGAACGCGTCCGCCCAGTCGGAGTCCCACCCATAGGCCGGGAGCGTCACACGCGTCATCGGGGCCCTCTCGGTCGTGACAGATCGGGGCCATTCTCGGCACCCCGCCCCGCGAGGGTCGCCCGGCGCACCGTCGTCGCGGTGATCACCAGCCCGTCGCTGACCAGAAACACCCCCTCGAAGGCGGCCGTCCTCACCCCGTCGACCAGCGGTCCCTCGATGTGCGGGCGGGCGGTGAAGCTTTCCGTGCGCGGCTGGAAGACGACCGTGGCCTCCGTGAAGTCCAGCCACCGCCCGGTCAACGGGAACCACGCCTTGAACACGCTCTCCTTGGCGCTGAACAGGGCCCGGTCCCAGTGCACGTCCGGCCGGACCGCCGCCAACTCCGCCAGATGGGCCCGCTCCTCGGCACTGCTCACCATGGTCAGCACTCCGGTGCCGTCGAGCGGGGCGTGCGGTTCGGCGTCGATGCCGAGAGCCGCCAGGTCCGTCGCCCGCGCGACGGCGGCGGCACGGTAGCCGACGCAGTGCGTGATGCTGCCGACGAAGCCGGCCGGCCAGACGGGGGCGCGGGAGGAGTCGTACGGCAGGGGTGCGGGCGGGACGCCGAGCCGCCCGAGAGCCCGCCGCGCACAGGCCCGCGCGGTGGTGAACTCCCGGCGCCGCACGGACACGGCGCCGGGGAGGAGATGCTCCTCCCCGGGGAAGGGGACGGCCTCCCCGGCCGGGTCGCCGAACGCCTCCGCGGTCGCGACCGGCCGGGGCAGGAGCGCCTCGATCATCTACCCGGCCCGCTTCGACTCGCCGGCCGCGGCGCCGACCTCGGCCTCGACCTCCCACCACGGGATGTGCCGGTCGATCGGCGCGATCGGCATGACGGACTTGAACATGTCGTTCTCGACATTGGCGAGCCGGGCGTCGTACGGCTTGCCCACGGCCGTGAACGCCCGGTGGATGCGCTCCCTGCGCTTGTCGATCGCCTCCGCGTGCCGTTCGAAGGTGGAGGCGGGCTGGAGCAGGAAGTACGTGTGCCGGCTGCCGTGGTTGTAGCGCGGCGAGTGCTCCGGATAGCAGGGGGCGAAGGAGACGACGAAGAACCGCTCGCCCTCGATCATGGCGTACCAGGTCTCGTCCGGCTCCGGCGCGTCCTGGATGTAGACGCTCGGCCAGAGCGCGCAGAGCGTCTCGAAGAACCGCTTCGTCAGCCGGGTCAGCGCGTCCAGGGACGCGCCGAGCGTCTCGTCCTCGAAGGTGATCACCATGCCGTCGCGCTCCGCTTCTCTCGCGGTACGGAAGAAGTCGGCGATGGCGGCACGGTGTCCTCTCAGCTCCCGCTCGACGTCGGCCGTGGTGACGGTGAGGGCCGGCCCCATCTTCGAGGGCTTGGCGAAGGGGCAGAGGGTCTTCTGGACGATCTCGTCGAAGCTCATGGTCTACCTCACGGATTCACTTTCTGTGCGTCGGCACCGACGGCGGCGGCGGTGCTGGGTGCGGTGGCGCGACAGCCGAGGACGTAGAACCACCAGCCGGCGATCACCAGCGCGACGAGCGCGGCGAACATCGCCGCGGGCGAGGCGTGCACGAGCAGGAAGCCGCAGATGATCGGCCCGATGGCCACACCGATGTGGACGAGGTTCTGTGCCCCGAAGTAGCTGCCGCGCAGGTTGTCGGGCGCGATGGCGTCGATGAACATGTACTCGGCGGGCACGACGATCACCTCGCCGATCGTGAAGACGACGATCGCGGCGACGATGATCCATGCCTCGGTGGACAGCGCCATGCCGACGAGTCCGAGGACGAACGCTCCGGTGCCCCAGGTCAGCCAGCGCAGCAGCGTCTTCTCCTTGAGCCTGCTGCCGATGACGTACTGGGTGGAGATCACCACGATCGCGTTCGCGGCCGAGATGTAGGCGACCAGCTGGTAGGCGGTGTCGCGTGACTCGACGGTGACCAGGTACTGCGACATGTACGTCAGCAGCGGTCCGTAGACGACGATGCTGAGGATGCCTCCGAGGGTGAAGAGCCCGAGCCTCCGGTCGGCCCGCATCACCCGCAGCACCTCGCGGAAGTTCATCGACTCGGCGTCGTCCGCCGCCTCTTCGGTCTTCTCCTGCCGGGCCGCGGCCTCCTGGGCCGCCGCGCCGGTGAAGAGCTTGCGGAAGACGAGCAGCGGCAGCAGGGCGGCGAAGATGACGCCGGCGGAGAGCAGGAACGGACCGCCCTGACCGGCCTGCACCGTCCAGACGCCCAGGAAGGGGCCGACGGCCGCGCCGATGTTCTGCAGCGAGTACCGCAGCGAGAAGACCTTGGCCCGGTTCTCCGAGGGCAGCAGGTCGGCGAGGAGCGCGTTGGCGGTGACGCTCATCGACGAGGAGGCGATGTTGGCGGCCAGCAGGACGCCGATCACCAGGAGCGGCGATCCGATCAGCGGCAGCCCGCCGTACAGGACGGTCAGCACCACATCGAGGGCGATCATGAAGTGGACCTTCACGAAGCGGTCGGCGAGATAGCCGCCGTAGACGCTGACCACCGTGCCGACGATCAGGCACACCCCCAGCACATAGCCGATGGTGGCGCCGTTCATGTCGAGCGCGTCGTGCAGGTAGATCGGGAGGTAGGCGAGGATCGCGAAGAAGCTGACCGCGCGCGCCATCGCGCACAGCAGCAGGATCCTTACGGGGATGGGCAGTTCGCGGATCAGTCGGAAGAAGCTCTTCATGCCGAGCCCTCCGCCGCGATGGCCTCGATGATCTCGATGAGGGATTCCTTGATGGTGTCGATCCGCCGCTGGTCGAACAGATCGGGGTGGTAGCCGAAGAGGATCTCCAGACGGTCCCCGGGGAGGACCGTGATGCCGAGCGGATAGTGCGAGACGCCCTTGGCGCCGTCGGTCCGCTCGCTCACCCCCAGTCCGTCGGTCTCGCCGGACGGATCCTCCTGGTCAGGGTAGTTCTGGAAGACGTAGTACGCGTCGAACAGTTCGCCCACGCCCACCAGACGCTGGATCTCGGTCAGCGACAGATGGCGGTGCGGGAAGACCTCCAACTGGGCGGAATGGACCCGGCCGAGGGTCGCGGCGAGCGGCTCGCCGGTTTCCGTACGGACCCTCAGCGGCACGGTGTTGATGAGCAGGCCGACGACGGACTCGATGCCGTCGATCTCGGCCGGACGCTCCGAGACGGTGATGCCGAAGAGGACGTCTGCGCTGCCCGTGAGGCGTCCCAGCTGGAGGCCCCAGGCGGTCTGCAGCGCCGTGTTCAGGGTGACGCCGAGCCGGGCGGCGGCCCGCGTCAGATCGCGGGTGAGACCGGCCGGGAGGACGGCGGAGGCGGTGCGTGGCAGGACGTGCGGGGAGAGGCCCGCGTGCCCGACCCTGCTCGGCGCGTCGACACCGGTGAGGTACGTCCGCCATGCCTCGGCCGCCGCGTCCCGGTCCTGCTCGGCCAGCCAGGCCAGATAGTCGCGGAACGGGGTGACCGGTTCCGGCTCACGGCCCTCGTACAGTGCGAACAGGTCGTGCCAGACGACCGGCATGGACCAGCCGTCGAGGAGGATGTGGTGGTCCGCGACGAGCAGTTCGTGCCGGATGTCGGAGAACCGCAGCAACGAGAAGCGGAGCATCGGACCGGTCGCCAGGTCGAAGCGGAGCGCCGCGTCCTCGGCGACGATCCGCTCCCGCGCCGCGGCCTGCTCCGCGGGACCGAGCCCGGACAGGTCGTGGCTCGCCCAGGGCACCTCGACGGTGTCCCGCACGACCTGGACGGGTGTCTCCAGACCGCGGACCGCGAAGCTCGCCCGCAGGTTGTCGTGGCGCATGAGGAGGTCGTGCGCGGCCCGCCGGAGCCGGTCGGCGTCCAGCGGCCCGTCCAGGTCGAAGACGGTCTGCCCCTGGTACGGGTCGTCGTCCGTCTCCGGGTCGGCGGCGCCGGCGTGCAGCAGCAGGCCCTGCTGGAGCGGGGCGAGCGGCAGCACGTCCCGCAGCCCCGGGTAGGTCTGCTCCAGGTCGGTGAGCGTGGACTGCTTGAGGCTGAGGAGCCGTACGTCGGAGGGCGTGAGCCCGCCCAGCTCGGGGTGGGCGGTCAGGCCGGCGAGGGCGGTCAGGGTCCGGGTCCACCGGTCGGCGAGCGCGTCGACGTCCGCCTCGCCGAAGAGCGCGGTGTCCCACTGCCAGCGGGTGTCGACCGAGCCGTCCTCCGCCCGCCGTACGTCGACGAGCAGCGGATACGGCCGGGTGTCGCCCGAGCCGTCGTAGCGGAAGCAGACCTGCGACGGCGCGAACTGCGCCAGCTGACGCCGTACGTCCTCGCCGCCCTGCCGCAGCTCCGCGTAGTTGCGGCCCTCGGCCGGCAGGGCGCGGATCTGCTCCTTCACCCGCTTCAGCGCACGGGCCAGACCGCGCGGGTCGGTCAGGCTCCTCTCCAGGTCGGCGAGGCCCGGGGTGAGCCGGACCGGCACCGCCTCCGGGACGGCCGCGGTCGCGAGATCCACGCGGAGCGCGGACCGGGCCTCCGGGATGCGCCGCCCCCGCCATTCGATGAGCGCCGGGGCGAGCGCGGCGAGCGCGATGTGCTCGGGGCCGGCGTGGAACATCCGGGGCAGGGCGGTGAGCAGCGCGTCCGCGAGCTCGTCGGGGAGCGTGCGGGTCGTCCGGGCGTACGTGCCGCCGGGGTCGCCGTACGAGGGGTCGGGGGTTTCGAGGGTCTTCAGCCAGTGCGGCAGCTCGCCGGCGGCCACGGCCGCCGGGTCGAGCGTCTCGGCCGCCTGGGCGGCGCGGACGATCAGCGCCTCGACGGTCTGGTGCCGGAAGACGTCCCGCGGGGTGATCACGAAGCCCTCGGCGCGGGCCCGGCTGACCAGCTGGATCGAACGGATGGAGTCGCCGCCGAGGTCGAAGAACTGGTCGTCCACCCCGACGCTCTCCAGGCCGAGGACCTCGGCGAAGAGCCGGGCGAGGGCGATCTCCCGCTCGGTGCGCGGCGGGCGGACGGTACGGGAGGTGAAGTCCGGCGCGGGCAGCCGGCGCGTGTCGAGCTTGCCGTTCGGGGTGAGCGGCAGCTTGTCGAGGAGGACGACGGCCGCGGGCACCATGTGCTCGGGGAGCTGCCGGGCCGCGTGCCGGCGCACGTCGAGCGCGAGCTTGCGCCCGTGGTCCTCGGCACGCGGGTCGTTGCCCTGCTCGTGGAGGGACTGCCCGCCGGTCGCCTTGTGCAGGAACAGGTCGGTCAGGAAGGGCTGTTCGGTGCCGCCCTCGATCAGGACGACGTCGAAGAGGTCGCCCTCGGAGGCATCGGTCCAGGTGGCCTTCGCGCGGTAGCCGAGCTGTTCGGCCAGGGCGTGGACGGCCTCCGGGTCGATGCCGGGGCGCTCCCGGTCGTCGAGTCCGAGGTCGGCCACCCGGCCCGCCGACCCGGTACGGATCCGGTGCGCGGCCGCGACCACGGCGGCGACCCGTCGGTTCGGGATGCCGGTGACGCGGAGCGTCGCCGGGCGGGTGGACTCGAGGAGCTCGCGGACGGCGTCCAGGCCGCCCGCCTCCTGCCAGAGCAGCTCGGTCGCGTCCCGTACGGAGCGCGGCTCCGCGCCCCGTTTGTGGAGCACGACCTCGTAGCGGAAGTCCGTCAGCTCGTTGGAGTGGTGGCCGCGCTTGAGCTGGATGTCGACGCCGACGACGTCCGCGATCTCCTCGCCGATCCGGCTGAAGAACGCCGGGTCGAGGAGGAGTTCGCTCTCCAGCTCCACCGTGTGCGCCACCAGGTCGCGCACGGCCGCCACCGGTTCGTCCGCGTGCGCCCCGCCGTGCAGCGCGGTCGCGGTGAGGAAGGGGTGCAGGAGCCGCAGATGGCGGATGTCGCCGAGGAAGATCCGTCCGCCCGGCTCCAGCAGGTCCATGGCCTGCTTCAGTACGTCGATCAGGTACGGGACGCTCGGGAAGTACTGGGCGACGGAGTTGATCACGACGGTGTCGAAGCGGCGGCCGGCCAGGTCGCCGATCTCGTGGGCGGCGAGGCTGCGCAGCAGCACCCGGTCACGCAGCTCCGACTCCTCGACGCGGCCGCCGAGCGTCTGGATCAGCGAGGGCGAGAAGTCCACGCCCGCGTACGTCTCGACGTGCGGGGCGACCTGCCACAGGATCAGGCCGGAGCCGACACCGACCTCCAGGACGTGGCGGGGTTCGAGGTCGAGGATGCGGGAGACGGTGGCGGCCTGCCACTCGCGCATCTCCTCCAGCGGGATGGGCCGGTTGTCGTAGCTGCTGTTCCAGCCGGTGAAGTCCTGCTCGACACCCAGGTCCTGCTGCTCGCTGTAGCCCTGCTCGTGGATCTCCTGCCAGCGGTCGACATGCTCGATGTCGTCGGCGAGGTCGCGGGCCCGGCCGGCCGCGTCGGCCGCCTTCGGAACGACGTAGCCGACGAGCTGCTTGTGCTGCGCGGCGTCCTCGCGGACGACGACGACCGCCTGCGCGACGCCCTCGTGCGTGTCGAGCACGGCCTCGATCTCGCCGAGCTCGATCCGCATCCCACGGATCTTGACCTGGTCGTCGGCGCGTCCGACGAAGTCGACGACGCCCTCGCCCGACGGCAGGATGCGCCAGGTGGCGAGGTCGCCGGTCCGGTACATCCGGGAGCCCGGGGGGCCGTACGGGCAGGCGACGAAGCGTTCGGCGGTCAGGCCGGGCCGGTTGAGGTAGCCGCGCGCGAGGCCGTGTCCGGCGATGTACAGCTCGCCGGTGACGCCGGGGGCGACGGGCCGCAGAGCGGCGTCGAGGACGTACACCCGGGTGTTGTGCACCGGGCGGCCCACCGGCACCGAATCGGCCTCGAAGGCGGGTCCGGCGCTGCCGCACTCCCAGTACAGGGTGTCCACGGTCGCCTCGGTCGGCCCGTACGCGTTGATCATCGTCCGGCCGCGCGACCAGGTGGCCGCCAGGCCCGGCGGGCACGCCTCGCCGGCCACCATCACGTACGGGACGTCCGCGAGGGCGTCCTCGGCCATGGAGCCGAGGATCGTCGGCGAGAAGGTGATGTGGGTGGGCCGGAAGCGGGCGGTGAGGGCGCGCTGGCGGTCCGGGGAGAGCAGCTCCTCGGGCGAGGTCAGGATCACGGCCGCCCCCGAGAGCAGGGTGCAGCACATCTCGCAGAACGTCGGGTCGAAGTTGATCGAGGAGAACTGCAGGAAGCGGGAGTTCTCGTCGAGGGCGAACCGCTCGATGTAGCTGCGGGCCAGGTTCGGGATGCCGCGGTGGGTGACGGCGACACCCTTGGGCCGGCCGGTCGAGCCCGAGGTGTAGATGACGTACGCCAGGTCCTCGGGGCGCAGCGGCGCGCGCCGCTCGGCGTCGCCGGGGGCGCGGTCGGGCAGGGCCGCCAGCTCCTCCGTGGTGCCCGGGTCGTCGACGGCGAGCCGGAGCACGTCCTGCGCCTCGGCGGGCAGCTTCGCGAGGACGTCGCCCGTGGTGATCAGCACCTTGGGCCGGGTGTCCTCGACCATGAACGCGAGCCGCTCGGCCGGGTAGTCGGGGTCGAGCGGCAGATAGACGCCGCCGGCCTTGAGGATGCCGAGGAGGCAGCAGAGCAGTTCGGGCGAGCGGCGCAGCGACAGGCCGACGACGACGTCACGGCCGACACCCCGCTCGATGAGCCAGTGGGCGATCCGGTTGGCACGCCGGTCGAGTTCGGCGTAGCTCAGCTCGGTGTCCTCGTGGACGAGGGCGAGCGCGTCGGGCGTACGGGCGACCCGCGCCTCGAAGAGGGCGGGGAAGGAGTCGCCGGGGAGCTCGCGCGCGGTCGCGTTCCAGGTGTCGAGGAGCGTGGTGCGCTCGGCCTCGTCGAGCAGGTCGATGGAGTCCAGCCGGCGGGTGGGGTCGGCGACGACGGCGTCGAGGATCCGCAGCAGACAGCGGGCGAACCGTTCGACGGTCTCCCGGTCGAACAGGTCGGTGGCGTACTCGATCTCGCCGCGCAGTCCGTCCGGCCCGCCCCGTGCGTCGAAGCGCTCGGTCAGCTCGATCGTCAGGTCGAACTTGGCGGTGTGGGTGGGCACGGTCTCGTGGACGGCGGCGAGCCCGTCGAGCCGCCACTCGGGCTCGACGTTGTTCTGCAGCACCAGCATCACCTGGAACAGCGGGTGGTGGCTGGTGGTACGGGCCGGGTTGAGCACCTCGACGAGGTGCTCGAAGGGCAGGTCCTGGTGCTCGTAGGCGGCGAGGTTCGACTCGCCCACCCGCGCGAGGAGTTCGGTGAAGGCCGGATTGCCCGAGGTGTCGGTGCGCAGCACCAGGGTGTTGACGAAGAAGCCGACGAGCTCGTCCAGCGCGCTGTCGGCGCGGCCGGCGAGCGGGGAGCCGAGCGGGATGTCGGTGCCCGCCCCGAGCTTGCCGAGCAGGGTCGCGGCGGCGGCCTGGAGCACCATGAAGAGGCTGGCCCGCTCCCGCTGGGCGAGGTCCTGGAGCCTGTCGGTCAGCCCGGCGGGCACCTCGAAGCGGACGACGTCGCCGCGGAAGGTGGCGAGCGCCGGGCGGGGGCGGTCGGTGGGCAGGTCGAGCAGTTCGGGGGCGCCCGCGAGCCGTTCGCGCCAGTAGCCGAGCTGCCGGGACATCGGGGAGTCCGGGTCGTCCGTGGAGCCGAGCAGCTCGCGCTGCCAGAGCGTGTAGTCCACGTACTGCACGGCGAGTTCCGGCGTCTCGGGGTCCTGGCCGCGGCGCCGGGCGGTGTACGCCTCGCAGAGGTCCTTCACGAGCGGGGCGAGGGACCAGCCGTCGCTGGCGATGTGGTGGATGCAGAGCAGCAGGACATGGTCCCGGGGGCCGGTGCGGAAGAGATCGACGCGGGTCGGGATCTCCGCGGCCAGATCGAAGAGGTACCCGGCGGCGATGTCGATCGCGGCTTGGACGTCCGGCTCCGACACGTCGTGGACGGTGACGTCGACACGGGCGTCGGCGGCGGGCACCACGATCTGCTCGGCTCCGCCGGGGCCTTCGGCGAAGTACGTCCGCAGGCTCTCGTGGCGCGCGAGCAGATGGTCGACGGCGGCGCGCAGCGCGTCGAGGTCGAGCTCGCCGGTGAGCCGGACGGCGATGGGCAGGTTGTAGGTGGTGCTGGGGCCTTCGAGCCGGTGCAGGAACCAGAGGCGCTGCTGGGCGTACGAGACGGGGACGCGCTCCCCGCGCTCCATGACCCGGGGCGCGGGCCGGGCGGGGGCGCCCTCGGCGAGGCGGAGGGCCAGTGCGGCCGGGGTGCGGTCCTCGAAGACCGTGCGGATGGGGAGTTCGACGGAGAGGGTGGCGCGGACACGGGCGAGGAGGCGGGTGGCGAGCAGGGAGTTGCCGCCGAGGTCGAAGAAGCTGTCGTCGGCGCCGACCCGCTCGACGCGCAGGACCTCGCGGAAGAGCTCCACCAGGGCCCGCTCGCGCTCGTCGCCCGGGGCGCGGTACGGGGTGGAGTGCGCGAACTCCAGCGGCGGCAGGGCCTTGCGGTCGACCTTGCCGGCCGGGGTCAGCGGGAATCGGTCGAGGACGGCGATACCGGCCGGGACCATGTGGTCGGGGAGCCAGGCGGTGAGCGCGGCGCGCAGCGCGACGGGTTCGGGGGTGTGGCCGGGCGCGGGGACGACATAGCCGGCGAGCTGCCGGTGGTCACCGGCGTCGGCGCGGACGACGACACGGGCCTGGGCGACCTCGGGCAGTCGGCGCAGCGCCTCCTCGATCTCGCCGAGTTCGATGCGGTAGCCGCGGATCTTGACCTGTTCGTCGACGCGGCCGAGGAAGTCGAGGGAACCGTCGGCGCGGCGGCGCACGACATCGCCGGTGCGGTACATCCGGGCCCCGGGGATGCCGAAGGGGCAGGCGACGAACCGCTCGGCGGTCAGCGCGGCCCGGCCGCGGTAGCCGCGGGCCAGGCCGTCGCCGGAGAGGTACAGCTCGCCGGGCTCGCCGTCGGCGACGGGCGTGAGGCGCTCGTCGAGGACGTGCGTGCCGGTGTTCCACAGCGGGGTGCCGATGGTGACCGGCTCGCCCGCGCGCACGGGGGCGAGCAGGGACCAGATGGTCGTCTCGGTGGGGCCGTACAGGTTCCACACCTCGGCGTGGCCGTCGGCGGAGAGGAAGTCGGCCAGGTCCTGGGGCAGCGCCTCGCCGCCGCACAACACCCGCGTACCGCTGCTCAGTTCGGCGGGGGTCCAGCCGGCCTCGCGCAGCAGCTGCCAGAGGGCGGGCGTGCCCTGGATCAGGGTGGGCCGGGCCTCGGCGAGATGGCGGCGCAGCGCGGCGCCGTCGACGGTGGTGCCGCGCGGGACGAGGTGGAGCGTGGCTCCGTTGACCAGCGGGAGGTAGAGCTCGAGTCCCGCGATGTCGAAGGAGATCGGGGTCGTGGACAGCACGACGTCGTCCGCGTGCACCCGGTGGTGCGCGGACATGAAGCCGAGGAAGTTCGCCAGCGAACCGTGGGTGACGACCACGCCCTTGGGGCGGCCCGTCGAGCCGGAGGTGTAGATGGTGTACGCGGCCGTGCCCGGCCCGGCGTAGCGGCCGGCCGGGTTCGTGGCGGGCCCGGTGCCCTCCTCGCCCACGTACAGGGTGGCGGCCTCGACCGGTCCGAGCGCGGCCGCGGCCTCGGGGTCGGTGATCAGCGCGCGCGGGCGGGCGTCGGCCGCCATGTAGGCGAGGCGCTCCGCCGGGTACCCCGGGTCGAGCGGCAGGTACATCGCGCCGGCCTTGAGCGTGCCGAGGAGGGCCGCCACCAGCTCGGGCGAGGACGGCAGGGCGACGGCGACGGTGTCCTCGGGGCCGATGCCCCGGGCGATCAGCCGGTGCGCGATCCGGTTGGCCCGCGCGTTCAGCTCCGCGTACGAGAGCGAGGTGGCGCCCCACCGTACGGCGACGGCGCCGGGGGCCCGGGCCGCCTGCTCCTCGAACCGCGCGACGAGACCCTCGGTCCGGGCGCCGGTGTCCGCCGCGTTCTCCACCTGGGCGGTCATGAGCGCGGGTCCCGTCCTCCGGAGCCGACCGGGGCGAGGGCCGTCCAGTGCTCCTCGACGTAGCCGAGGCAGGCGGCCCGCGCGTCCGGGCCGAAGGCGCTGTCCCAGCCGTCGGGGACGGCGACGAAGTCCGGCCAGAGCGAGTGCTCGCCCGCCGCGTTGGTCAGGACGCGGTACACGCCCGACTCGTTCTCGAAGGGGTTGGTGCCTGACTGGTCCATCGTCACTGTCCCTCGCCCACGAAGTCGTCGATGCGCGCGGCGATGTGCGCCGCGTCGGTCACACAGAGCCGCAGGCCGTGTTCCTCGGAGTCCATGACCTCGGCCGTCAGCTCCCCGGTGATCGCCTTGCGCCAGTCCGGGAAGGTCTCGTTGTCCTTCGCGAGGAGCATGAGCGCGTCGATGTCGAAGGGCTCGGGCCGGTAGGTCTCCAGGGCCCGCGCCGTGGTGCGGAACGCCTTGTGCAGCCGCTCGGCGAACTGGGTCCCGCCGTCTCCGTGGGCCTCCCAGCCGGCGCCGAACAGCGCGGCGGCGATCTCGCGGTAGACGCCCTCGGGGGTGGCGTCGGCCGGGGCGAGCGGCGGGTACGTGGTGTGCGGGGCGACGATCCGCAGCACGTCGTCGCGGTACTCGACGAGCCGCTCGGCCTCGTCCACCTCGGGGGCCGAGCCGTCGAGATAGCCGTCGACGATCACCAGCTTCCGCAGGCCGAGCCCGCGTTCCTCGGCGATACGGGCGATCTCGTAGCCGATCACCCCGCCCGCGCAGGCTCCGACGAGATGGAACTCGTCCTCGCCGAACTCGTCCTCGATCAGGTCCGCGTAGAGCGCGGCGAGCTCCCGCATGTCGTCCGGCACGTCCATCGCGCTGATGTGCGGGGACTGGAGTCCGTAGCAGCCGCGGTCGGTGCCGAGGAGCCGTACGAGACGGGCGTAGCCGTCGACGAGACCGAGACCGGGGTGGATGAAGAGCAGCGGGGTCCGTGAACCCTGGTTGCTCATCCGGATGATGGCCCGTTCGGTGTTCGCGGCCTTCGCCGGCGCCTTGTGCGCGCTCAGCGCGCCGATCGTCCGGTGACGCAGCAGGTCGCCCATGTTGAGCGCCCAGCCCAGGCGCTGGTTGATCTGCTCGATGGTCACCAGGGCCAGGAGGGAGTCGCCCCCGGTCGCGAAGAAGTCGTCGTCGAGGCCGACGGACGGCCGGTCGAGCGTCGTCTTCCAGATCTCGACGAGGGTCTGTTCCACCAGGCTGTGCCCGGGTGTGACCTCGCACTCCTCGGGCGCTGTCGGCCGAGTACTCACAGCGGAACTCTCTTTCTGGTCGCATACCGGGGCTGGACTAGGCCCAGCCGCCCGTGAAGTGGATGACGTCGCCGGTGAGGAAGTCGGCCGAGCCGCTGCCGAGGAAGACCACCAGGTCGCCGATCTCCTGCGCCGTGCCGAGCCGGCCGGCCGGCAGCAGACCGCGGAGCTTCTCCCGGCCCTCGTCCGTCGCCCACAGCTCCTCGGGGTAATAGGTCTCGCTCTCCAGGAAGTTCGGGGCGATCGCGTGCACGGTGACGCCGTGCGGGGCGAGTTCGCGCGCCGCCGCCCGGGCGTAGGCGGACGCTCCGGCGCGCAGCGAGCTGTAGACGGAGAACCCGGTCTCCGGCCGCAGCGGCGCGGCGGAGGTCATCAGCACGATGTGCCCGCTCCCCCGGCGCTTCATCTGGGCGGCGGCCTTCGCGATCACCGCCGCCGGGGTGACGAGCAGCGCCTCCGCGGCCCGCCGCAGCTCCGCCGGGTCGGCCTGGTCCACGGGCTGATAGCGGGCCGGGTAGACGTCGTTGCTGACGACGAGGTCGAGCCGGCCGTACCGCTTGACGGCCTGCCCGACCGCCCCGGTCGCGGTCCTCGCGTCGCAGGCCACCGCCCCGTCGCGGCCTTCCTCGAAGGCGGTCCGCGCGGCCTCGTCGAGGAAGTCCTCGTCGTGGCAGAGGACGGTGTAGCCGGCCTTGCGCAGGCCGTCCACGGAGCCGGGGCCGGCGTAGCGCGTCGCATGGGTGACCACGGCGACGCGCCCGGCGGACGGCGGGGACGTGCTCACACCCCACCGCCGATGAACTCCCGGAGCATCGTGTAGATCTCCGCGTCCGGGATCAGGATGTCGTGGTGGTTGCCGGAGTCGCGCTCCACGACCGTGGCCTCGCCCGCGATCAGCTCCCCGAAGTGGTGCGCCGTCTCGGGGTGCGTCATCCGGTCCGTACGGCTGGTGGCGATCAGCACCCGCTGCCCGACCCGACGGGCCGCGTCGTTCGCGTCGTACGCCATGAGCGCGTGGTTCTGCTTGGCGTACCGGTGGAACAGCTCCGCGTCGCCGTACGGATAGAGCACGTACGGGGCCAGGCGCGGCGGCACCCCGAAGAGCATGTTCGGGTCGAGGAACAGGTTCAGCGTCTCGCGGGCCCGGCGCGGGCCGGAGGCCGCCCCGGCGAGCACGCTCTGGAACTGCTTCTGGAACGGGGTGCGCATGACCCCGGCCCCGAAGTTCAGATCGGGATGGAGCACGGTCAGCGTCTCCACGCGTGCGCCGAACGCGGCGGCCGCGTCGAGGGCGACCGGCGCCCCTCCGCAGATCCCGACCAGGTGTGCCCGCCGGAGTCCGTACGCCGTGAGCAGCGCGCCGACCAGCGCGGTCTCCTCGGCGAAGTCCGCCTCCGGGGTGTCCAGGGCCCGCCACTGCCCGAAGAGGTACGGGTTCTCGTACGTGACGACGAGCCGGTCCGTGGACAGCTCCTCCAGCCAGGGCCGGAACAGGGTGGCGGGCACCCCGGAGGGCAGGACGAGGACGATCGCCTCGTCCCCGGCCGGCCCCGTCGCGAAGGAGTCGAAGGCGGGCACGCCCTCGGCCTCGATCCTGCGGTGGCCCGGCAGGGCCGCGAGCCCCGCCAGACCGTCCGCCGGCATGTCCCACTCCCCCGAGCTCTCGGCCACCGGCCGCCAGCTGCCCAGCTCCAGATCGCAGTAGGTGCTCAGAGCGACCTCGAGACTGGACGGGCTCTCCGGGGCCGGCGAGACGAACCGGGGGACCGTCAGGCCGTACGCGGAGCCGAGGGCGGTGAGGACCTCGTTGCACCGTGCGACGGCCTCCGGCCCGTACTCCTCGGCGGCCCGCTCGCCGGCCGGGAAGACCCGCAGGGTCTCCGCGGCCGCGCCCAGCAGTGGCTGGCAGAGTTCCAGGACCTCGACCACGCTCAGGGTTTTCGTGGTCATCTCAGAACTTCTTCCCCCGGGTGGTCTCCGTGACCATGCGGTTGCCGGGGTTCCTGTTCTCGCCGCTGACCAGGACGGAGCCGTAGCGCTCCAGGCTGATCCGGCCGCCGTACTCCTCGATGTGGTCGCTGCCCGGGTAGACGGAGACCGAGGAGGGGACGTAGCGGGTGGCGAAGCCCATCCGCATGTCGTTGGTCAGGCCCTCGTGCGGGTGCGAGGCGTGCATCAGCGTCGACCAGAAGATGATGAACTGGCCCGGCTCCATGATCTGCGAGACGGCCGCGTCCTCGTCCGGCCTCCAGTCGGGGTCTACCTGCAGCTCGCGGTAGTCGTAGCCGAAGAAGCCGCGGCGCACGCCGTCCTTGTCGACCCCGTTGATCGAGTCCGGGTCGTAGTGCATCTTCTTGGTCTCGTCGTAGTTCATCTGCTGGTGCGTGCCGGGGATGAACTGCAGACAGCCGTTCTCCACCTTCGCCTCGGTGAAGGCGGACCAGACGGTGATCGTGCCGCCGAACTCGGCGTTGTCCGGCCACAGGATCTGCGGTGTGCCGGAGGCGTTGGCGAAGGTGTCGGCCTGGTGCCAGTCGGTGCCCTCGTCGCCGGGGTGCTTGGGGAAGAACTCCGTACGCCAGCAGATGACGTCCGGGCCGAGGATCGACGCGACCCGGTCGACGATCTCGCGCTTGCCGACGTGGGCGGCGAGGAAGTCGTTGTCGAGGTGGCGGTCGTAGTTGGAGATGTTGGTGGCGCCGGAGAGCTCGTCGTCCGGGTAGACCGCGTGGCTGCGGTCGAGCATCTGCAGCCGGGTCCTGCGCCAGATCTCCCGCATCTCGTCGGGCTCGTAGGCGGTGAAGGGACCGATGAAGCCCTGCTGGTGGAACTGCTTTATCTCTTCCTCGGAAAGGGCGAACGACCGCTGTGCCTTCGGGGTGTCCGTGGTCATGTCAGGCGCTCCTACTGGGAGATGAGGGCGAGCTGGTTCTTGACGGCCGCGGCGAGTGCGCCGATGTTCGCGCCTTCGGCCAGCGTGCCGACGTTCAGGGAGATCGAGAAGCGGTCGTTGACGAGGCTCAGCATGTGGATCAGCGAGAAGGAGGTTCCGCCGAGGTCGAAGAACTCGTCGGTGTCGGCGATGTCGTCGGTGCCGAGGACCTCGGCCCAGATCCCGCGCAGGATCTCCTCGACGGAGGCGCCCCGCCCCGCGGGGGCCTCGGCGGTGGATCCCTTGACCGCCTCGGCGAGCTTCAGCTCCAGGCGCTTGCGCAGCACGCTCTCGTCGAGCTTGCCGTTCACGGTGACCGGGAGCTCGTCGAGGAGGAGATAGGCCGAGGGGGCCATATAGGCGGGCAGCGCGGTGGCGACGGCCTCCTTGAGCTCCGCCGTCAGCTGCTCCGGAGCGGCGGACGTCACCGGGAACGCGACCAGCCGCGGCTCTCCCGAGCCGAAGTCGGCGGCCAGGACGACGGCGTCCCGGACGGCCGGGTGCTTCTTCACCACGGCCTCGATCTCGCCGGGCTCGATCCGGTAGCCGCGGATCTTGAGCTGGCGGTCGGCGCGGCCGGCGTAGGCGAACTCCCCGGGGGCGATCTGCACACCGCGGTCGCCGGTGTCGTACCAGCGCACGGTCGTGCCGTCGGCCTCGGTGCGCTCCGAGAAGCGCTCCGAGGTCAGCTCGGGGTGGTTCAGATAGCCGCGGGCGACACCGGCGCCGGAGACGTGGATGACGCCCTCCGTGCCGACCGGAAGGGAGGTGCCGTCCTCGTCGCGGATGTCGATCCGCAGGTCGGGGATGGCCTCGCCGATGGGGCTGAGACCCTCGACGGCCGGTTCGGCGGTCAGGTCGGCGGCCGAGATCCGCTTCCAGGTGACGTGCACGGTGGTCTCGGTGATGCCGTACATGTTGACGAGCACCGGCGCGTCCAGGCCGTGCCGGTCGGTCCACGGCGTGAGGGCGCGGTAGTCCAGCTTCTCGCCGCCGAAGACGACGTACCGCAGGCTGAGCGAGCCGGGCTCCGGGTCGGCGGCCATGGCGTTCATGAGGTTGCGGAAGGCGGACGGCGTCTGGTTGAGGACCGTCACGCGCTCGCGGCGCAGCAGGGCGTGGAGGGCCTGCGGGTCGCGGGCCGTCTCGTTGTCGACGACGACCAGGCGGCCGCCGTGGAGCAGGGCGCCCCAGATCTCCCAGACGGAGAAGTCGAAGGCGGCGGAGTGGAAGTTCGACCAGACGTCGGTCTCGTCGAAGCCGAAGACGGGTGCCGTGGCGGTGAAGAGCCGGACCGCGTTGCGGTGTTCGACCAGGACGCCCTTGGGCTCGCCGGAGGAGCCGGAGGTGAAGATCGTGTACGCCAGGCTCGACGCGTTCGCGCCCTCGTGCCCGGCAGGGGTGTCGGCGACCTTCTCGGGCAGCGCGTCCACGAGGACCGCGGTGCGGCCGTCGACGAGCGGGGCGGTGGCCGTGCTCGTGACGACGACGGGCGCGTCGCAGCTGTCGAGGACGAAGTCCCGGCGCTCGGTGGGGTAGGCCGGGTCGACCGGGACGTAGCCCGCGCCCGCCTTGAGGATGCCGAGGAGGCCGACGACGAGTTCCGCACCGCGCTCCAGGCAGAGTCCGACGCGCTGGTCCCGCCCGACGCCGGCGCCGCGCAGGACCTGGGCCAACGTCGCGGCACGCGCGTCGAGTTCGCGGTACGTCAGCCGCGTCCCGCCGTCGCTGACCGCCACCGACTCCGGGAAGCGCGCGGCGATCCGCTCGAAGTTCTCGTGCAGGGTGAGCGAATCGTCGAGCGATTCGCTGGACATCGCACCAGGATTCATAGACGTGGAGCCTTTCCCAGTCATGGAGCGGAGATTTCGGAATTCTCGACGTTCGGCGCGCCCGGCTATTCGGCGGCTATTCCGGCCGCCCTCGCCCTGCTGAATGTGTCAGCCGGCGGCCGGGCCCTTCAAGGGAATCCCGTGGCACCAAGGTGCAGTGGCTGCAAGTGGCCAGGTTCAGCGACGGCGGTGGTCGTCGACGGCGGACACGACGGACACGACGCCGTGGCAGAGCCCGACGTCCCGGCCCGCGCGGGGCACTCTCAACTCGACCCGCATCCGGCCGACCGGGGGCCGCAGCAGGAACCGGACGGCGGCGAGGACGCCCGTGCCGGCCTCGGGCGCGGAGTCGGCGGAGACGAACACGACGGAGCGCTGCTCCGGCTCCGGCAGTCTGGGCAGATAGACGTGTTCCACCTGACAGCTGGAGACCTGGGACACCGCTCTGGCCAGCTCACCGGGATCGATCCGCGGGACCTCGAGATGGATGGCGTACATGGCAGAGAGAATCCCAGCCGCTTCGCGCCGCACGCCGATAAGCTCCGGGCATCTTCCTGCCATGGCACCAAAGGGCCCACCGGGCCCTCGGCCGGCCCGGCCGCGCGCTCAGAGCCAGCCGGCTCGTTCCGCCAGGACGCCGGTCTCGAAGCGGCTGCGGGCGCCGAGGCGGTGCGAGATGCCCGACATCATGCGGCGGGTCGTGCGCAGGGAGAGGCCGAGCTTGCGGGCCGCCACCTCGTCCGTATGCCCCTTCTGCAACAGCCTGAGCAGCTCGATCTCCTGCTCCGAGGGCGCGCCGGCGGCCGGCCGCGAGCGGCCGTGAAGCGGGGTCGCCCGCTCCCAGACCATCTCGAAGAGCGCGAGCAGCGCGGTCACCACACCCGGCGCGCGCAGGATGACCGCGCCCGCCCTGGTGTCCTCGGGGCTGACCGGCAGCAGCGCCACCGACCGGTCGGCGATCAGCATGCGCAGCGGCAGCGACGGCATCGTGCGGATCTCGCCGCCGAGTTCGGCGAGCCACCGGGCGTACTCGGTGGTCGTCCGGTCGTTGCGCACGCTGTCCAGATAGATCGTCCGCAGCCTCACCCCGGCCGCCAGCGTCTGCTCGTCGAGCGGCCGGCTGGCCTCCAGCGCCTCGGGGCTCTGCGCGCCGCCGGGCATGAAGGCGAGGATCTCGGTGGTCGCGTGCCGGGCCAGCTCCGAGAGCCGGGCCCGTACCTCGTTGACCCCTTCGAGCTGCTCCAGGCCGACGTTGTTGTGCCGGCCCCGCTGCGAGGCGTAGATCGCGGTCAGTTCGGCGGTCGCCGCCCGCATCGCGGCCAACTCCAGCTGCTGGGAGTGGATCTCGGTCTCCCTGCGGTGAATGTGGGCGGCGAGGCCGACTTCGGGACTGATGGGGGCGACATCCGTGGCGTCCTTGGTGGGATAGAGCATCGACAGCTCGGCGAGCTTGTCCAGACACCCCCGGACCGCGGCTTCTTCCACATGGAGCTCTCCGGCGATCTCCGTGAGCCCCCAGCGCGGCTCGCTGATCACCAGGCGGTAGACGTCGACGCAGGTCTCGTCCTGCCCGATCAGCGCCGCCAACGACGAGAAGTCCGTGCCCGCACGCGTCCCACGGCACGGCTCGGCGAAGCCCCCCACTGTCCCCCTCCTCACTCAACGGGTCGATTCGCGATCGAATCCTTTAATCGCCCCGAATCATTCGGCGCCGGACGGTCGATTCCGGTACGGAGATCAGGGCACCCACCCTTATGAGTCTGTGACGGTACAGGACGACAGCAGGAATGGGCACCGGATCAATTGGGGGTTTCAGACGCCGACTTCTGGGAAACACGGGCAAATGATGAAGAGCGAACAAAGCTGACCAGGTCCCGCCCTGATCACCGCGCCTCCGCGTCGGCTACCTCCAGCGCCTCGTCGAGAATCGCGAGTCCCTCCTTCGCCTCCGACTCCGTCAGGTTGCAGGGCGGCGCGACATGGATGCGGTTCATGTGGACGAAGGGCCACAGCCCGCGCGCCTTGCAGGCCGCGGCGACCCGGCCCATCGGCGCGGCCGCCTCACCGGTGGCCGCGTAGGGGACGAGCGGCTCGCGCGTGGTGCGGTCGGCCACCAACTCCAGTGCCCAGAAGGCGCCGAGGCCGCGAACTTCACCGATACTGGGGTGCCGATTGGCGAGTTCACGCAATCCCGGGCCGAGAACACGCGCGCCGAGGTCCGCCGCGTGCTCGACGACGCGCTCGGCGCGCATGGTCTCGATGGTGGCCACCGCCGCCGCACAGGCCAGCGGATGCCCGGAGTAGGTCAGACCGCCGGGGTACGGCCGGTCGGCGAAGGTCGCGGCGATCCTCTCGCCGATCGCGACCCCGCCCAGCGGTACGTAACCGGAGTTGACCCCCTTGGCGAAGGTCAGCAGATCCGGGACCACCCCCCAGTGGTCGGCGGCGAACCAGCGTCCCGTACGCCCGAAACCGACCATCACCTCGTCCAGGACGAACACGATGCCGTACCGGTCGCACAGCGCCCGCACCCCGGCGAGATAGCCGTCCGGGGGCACGAGCACCCCCGCCGTGCCGACCACCGGTTCGAGGAGGACCGCCGCGATCGTGCCGGGCCCCTCGCCGAGGATCGTCTCCTCCAGGTGGCGCAGGGCCCGCTCGCACTCCTGCCGCTCGTCGGTGGCGTGGAAGGACGACCGGTAGGCGTACGGACCCCAGAAGTGGACGACCCCGGCGGCGCCCGTGTCCGAGGGCCAGCGGCGCGGGTCACCGGTCAGATGGATCGCGGTGGAGGTGGCGCCGTGGTACGAGCGGTACGCGGAGAGGACCTTGTGCCGGCCGGTGTGCAGCCGGGCCATCCGTACCGCGTGCTCGACCGCTTCCGCGCCTCCCGTGGTGAAGAAGATCCTGTCGAGGTCGCCGGGGGTGTGCTCGGCGATCAGCCGCGCCGCCTCGGAGCGGATGTCGACGGCGAAGCTCGGGGCGACGGTGCACAGCTGCCCCGCCTGCTCCTGGATCGCGGCGACGACCCGGGGGTGCTGATGGCCGATGTTGGTGTAGACGAGCTGGGAGGAGAAGTCGAGGTAGCGGTTGCCCTCGTGGTCCCAGAAGTAGGCGCCGGAGGCACCGGCCACCGGCAGCGGATCGGTCTGCGCCTGCGCGGACCAGGAGTGGAAGACATGGGCGCGGTCGGCGGCCCGCGCGTCGGCGTTCGTGCGGGGAGCGCGATCGGCGGCCCGCGCGCCGTCGGAGCCTCGCGCGTCGGCGTTCGTGGACGTCATGCCTGCATCGCCTCCCCCGTCAGGACGCGGCCCGCGCGGTCCGCGATGTGCGCCGGCAGATCGATGTCGGCGGGCAGGACAGGATCGGCGACCGGCTCCCCGAAGGTGGTGACGACCGGCAGCACCCCCGCCCACAGCCCCAGCGCGGCGTCCTCGCTCTCCCCGTCGTCCGGCGGACCGGTGGCGATCTTCACCGAGGCCTCGACGAGGTCGAGCGCCACCAGCGCGGTCGCCGCGAGCTCCTTGCGGCTGGGCTGCCGGGCGTACTCCCACTGCCCCGGCGCGCACTGCTCGGTGAGCGCGCGCAGCCCCCGCAGCTTCTCCTCCGGGTCGGTGACGAGCCGCGGGACGCCGTAGATCATCGCGCAGCGGTAGTTGACGCCGTGCTCGAAGACGGAGCGGGCGAGCACCAGGCCGTCGACGTGCGTCACCGTGACGCAGACGGTCGCCTCGGGCGCCTGGACCAGGCTGCGGCTCGCGACCGAACCGTGCAGATAGAGCCGGTCGCCGTCGGTGCCGTACGCGGTGGGCACCACCATCGTGGTCCCGTCGACGGTGACGCCGAGGTGGCAGAGGAAGCCGGCGGCGAGCACCGCCTCCAGATCGGCGCGCCGGTGGCTGCCCTTGTGGCGCATCCGGCGCAGCCGGGTCCGCTCGGTGGCGGCCAGTTCGTCCGGCGCGGGTACCTGTTCGGCGGCGGTGCTCATGGTGTCCTCTTCGTACGGCCGTCGTGGGTGACGGCGATCGGTCCTGGGCGCGGGGCGCGCGGTGGAGTTCTTCCCGGGTTCTACGGGCTTCAGCCGCGGGCCGCCACCGGCGCCCGCCTGTCGGAACGGCGGCCGGCCGCGAGGGAGTCGCAGATCTCGCCCGCCCGCACGGCGCCCATCGACAGCAGGTTCGCCGTGATGCCGTGGCTGTGCTCGGTGCCGCCCATCAGATAGACGCCGGCCTCCAGCTCCGGTCCCGTCACCACGCGGTAGTCCCGGTGCACGCGCAGCCGGCCTTCCTCGTCGCGCTCGCAGGCGGCGTTCAGCTCACCGAGGAGACGGGCCGGGTCGGGCTCCGTGTAGCCGGTGGCGTAGACGACGGCGTCGGCGGTGAGCGCCTCGGTCTCGCCGGTCGCGAGGTTGCGCACCCGGACGCGGACCTCGGCGGCGTCGGCCTCGACCGACGTCAGCTGCGAGGCGCCCATGATGCGCAGGCGCTGCTCGCCGCGGACCTTCTCCTGGTAGGAGCGGCGGTAGAGCTCCTCGATGAGGTCCATGTCCACCACGCCGTAGTTGGTGTTGCGGTGGTAGGCCATCAGCTTGCTCCGGACGTCCGGGTCGGCGCCGTGGTAGAGGTCGACGGCCTCCGGGTCGAAGATGCGGTTGGCGTACGGGCTGTCGTCGGCCGGGCTGTAGCCGTAGCGCGTGTGGACGGCGACGACCTCGGCGTTCTCGTACGTACGGTGGAGGTGGTCGGCGATCTCGGCGGCGCTCTGTCCGGCCCCCGCGACCACGAAGCGGCGCGGGTTCTCGGTGGGCAGCGCGGCGAGGCGGTGCAGGAACTCACTGCTGTGCCAGAGGCGTTCGGCGGAGACCACGCCCTCGGGAAGGCGGGGCACGAGTCCGGTGCCGAGGACCAGGTTGCGGGCCCGGTAGGTGACCGCCTCCGCCTCCCCGCGGGCGGCGACGTCGACCTCGACGACCGGGCCCGCCTGGGTCGCGGCGCGGATGCCGGTGACCTCCAGGCCGTAACGGACCATGTGGTCGACGCCGTTGGCGGCCCACTGGAGGTAGTCGTGGAACTCCTCGCGGGTGGGGAACAGCGCCTTGTGGTTGATGAAGTCGACCAGTCGGCCGCGGTCGTGCAGGTACGGCACGAAGCCGAAGCGGCTCGTCGGATTGCGCATCGTGGCCAGGTCCTTGAGGAACGAGACCTGCATCGTGGCGTCCGGGATCAGCATGCCGCGGTGCCAGCCGAAGGACGGCTGCTTCTCCAGGAAGACGGCGGTGAGCTTCTCGTCGGGCGCGGCCTGCTCGTTGTACTCCTCGATGGCGATGGCCAGGGCGAGGTTGGCGGGGCCGAAGCCGACACCGACGACGTCGTAGACGGGAGTGGTCGCGTTCATGGTGGTGCCTTTCGGTTCTCAGGAGTTCGTACGGGCGGTGAGGGCGGCGCAGCCTGCGGCGAGGAGCAGGGCGAGCAGGAGCCCCGTTCCGGCGAAGGAGAGGAAGACGGCGGCGATCACCAGGGTCACGACGGCGGTGGCGCGCAGGGCGCGTCCGGTGCCGTGGGCCCGGAGGGCGGCGGCGGCCGCCGCGACGTACAGCAGCAGGAAGGCGCTGCTGGTGACGATGAGGACGAGCTCCTCGCCGGTGTCGGTGAGGGTCAGGGCGCCGAGGACCGCCGTGTAGGCGAGGGTCAGGGCGACGGTGGCCGGCACGGGCCGGTCGGCCAGGGTGCGCGGCAGGATGCGGTCGCGGGCGGCGGCCCGGACGACGCGGGTGGCGCCGAGGACCCAGGCGTTGGTGGCGACGACCGCGAGGCCGAGGGCGAGCAGATCGCCGGCGACGGCGCCCGCCTCGCCGAGGGATGCGCCGAGCAGGGCGGTGATGACGACGGGTTCGTCGCCGGGGACGGCCAGGTAGGCGGCGGTGACGGCGGCGTAGAGGAGCCCGACGACGGGTACGGCCCAGCGGATGGCGCGGCGGTAGCTGCGGGCGGGGTCGTCGACCTGTTCGGCGAGGGTGGAGACGTTCTCCCAGCCGAGGAAGGAGAAGAACGCGGTGACGACGGCGATGCCGACGCCGTCCCAGCCGTTCGTCAGGAACGGCGTGTACTCCCCGGCGTCGAACCGCGGCGCGGCGACCGCCACGGCCCCGCCGAGCCCGAGCAGCAGCACGACGAGCGAGGCGGCCTGCACCCGCGCTCCGGCGGTGAGCCCGAGGAGGGTGAACGCGGCGGAGAGGGCCATGAAGCCCATGGCGATCGGGTACACGGGCCCGTCCGGCTGCCCGAGCAGGCCGAGCAGACAGCGGGCGGAGACGATGCCCATGACGGGGTTGCCGATGACGTACGTGGCGACGAGCAGCAGCGCGGCGGCCCGCCCCGGCCGCCGCCCGAGCCCGGCGGTCACCATCGCGGCGAGCCCGGCGGCGTCGGGCCGCCAGGCGGACATCTCGGCGAAGAACCGAGCGAACGGGTACGAGCAGACCGCGAGCGCCAGCCAGGCCAGCACGGAGGCGGGCCCGGCCTGCCGCTCGGTCAGCCCGGGCACGAGCAGGATGCCGGTCCCGACGAGGCTGCTGACGTAGAAGACGACGAGCGCCCGAACGCCAAGCCTCTTCGAGGCCGTTTCCCCGCCTGGGGGCGCGGGGCGGGGCATGAGATCCGTCATGGGTGTCACCTTCGGTGGGGTGGGGGGTCGGGGACGGACCCGGTGCCGGGAGCACCGGGCCCGTCGGGCGGAGTCAGGTGGTCGACAGGACGTCCAGGGCTTCCGCCGCCGCGAGTTCCGCTGCTGCCGGGGCCGTCTTGAAGCCGGCGCCGGACCAGCCGGTGGCCAGCACGATGCGGCTGTCGGACCGTTCCCGGCCGAGGTGGGGCAGGGAGTGCGGGGTGTAGAGGTCGACGCCCTGCCGGCCGCCGAGGAAGCGGGTCGCCGGGTCCGCGAGCCAGGGCCAGCGCGCGGCCGCCCCTTGGCGGATGTACGCCACGTGCTCGTCGGTGAGCGTGTCCTCGCCCCCCGCGGGTACGTCCCACTCGTCGACGGGTCGCCCCGCCATGTATCCGCCCGCCGCCTCCCCGGTGATCTGGGGCCGCCCCCAGACGCCGGTCACCATGTCGACGACGGTCGGCAGGCCGGCCGTGTCCGGGTGGTGGAAGAAGCCGTACCGAATGCTCTTGGTACGCCCCGCGTCCGAACCGCTCAGCCGGTGCCCGGCGATCGCACCGGTGCCGCTGCCGGCCGCCAGGACGACGGCCAGGGCCTCGACGGGCCCGCCCGGCTCCAGCAGGACCCGCACCCGGTCGGCCCCGGGCGGTGCGACCAGCTCGCGCACACGGGCGGGCAGCAGCCGCGCGCCGTGGGCCAGGGCACGGTCGCGGTACACGCGCGCGGTGCGCGGCGGATCGGCGTAACCGCCCTCCGGCTCCCACACCGCGGCGCTCACCCCGTCCACGGCGAGGCCCGGGAACCGTTCCCTGACCATCCCCGGCTCCAGCAACTCCGCGGGCACCCCGGCGCCGTTGAGCTCGGCGACGCCCTTCTCGGCCTGGTCCAGGTCGGCCTCGCCGCACAGCACGAGCGACCCGGTCGGCACGAAGCCGTAAGGTCCCGGCACGAGGGCCGCGGGCCCCCAGGCGAGCTGGTGGCTGCGGAGGGCGAGCCCCCGCAGGTACGGGTCGGCCTCGAAGGCCCGCACGAGCCCGCCGGACCAGGCGGTGGCATGGTCCCGGCGCCCGTCCATCGGCGCGACGAGCGCCACCCGCGCGCCCTGCCGGGCGAGTACGGCGGCGGTCGCGGCCCCGACGACTCCGGCACCGACGACGATCACGTCGTAGGCCCGGCCGCGGTGACCCGCGCCGCCCGGGGACGGCGACGCACGCACCGGTACGGGGTCGAGATCCCAGCCCACGCTCCCCTCCACCGGCTCCCCGAGCGCGGTGAACGCCCGGTCGGCGTGGGCCCGTACGGCGGAGAGCAGGATCCGCCCGGTCCGCTCGGGGTTCTCGGTGAGGGCCGCGGTGGCCGCCGCGAACGCGGCCGTGACGTGGGCCTCCGGCCCTCCGCGCATCCGGGCCACGCGAGCACCCCGGTTCGCGTCCCCGAGGAGCTCGGAGAACTCGTCGACCGCGCAGTCGTCGGTGAAGTACAGCTCCCCCTCGAACCCCGCGTCCCGCCACTCCCGCCCGACCCGCGCGGCCCCGCCGTGCGTCCCGCACACGACGAGGGCGGTGAGCGCGGCCGCGTCGGCCCCGGGGGCGGAGACGAGCTCCGGCGCTCCGGCGGACGTGCGGAAGCCGGTGGCCAAGGGGCCGGCACCCGGCAGCGCGCCGGTCGCCGGGCCGCTGCCGTCCGAGACGACCGGCCCGGCCGGGAGGCCGGTGGCCGCGGGCTGCCCCGCGTCCCGTACGAGTCGGGCCAGGCCCTCCCCGTACGCCGTCCCGTCGTGGGTGACGACGATCCGGGTGTGGCCGGCCGCGCCGACGGCGGCGAGCAGATCCGCCGCCTGGGCACGGTCGTCGGGGCACCAGCGCAGAACCGTGCCCCCGCAGTCCGCGAGCAGGTCCGGTGTCGTGGCCAGCGGCAGGAGGACGGGCAGGCCCCCGGACCGGTAGACGGGCAGCGCGGCCCGCGCGCCGGCGCTGTTGAAGTGACCGATCACCAGCGTGTGCCGGCCTTCGGCGACGACGGCCTCGGCGATCTGCCGGGCGGTCTCCGCCTCCCCCCGGTCGTCGTACAACTCCCAGTTGACGTCCCCGTACAGGGCCGCGGCCCGCTCCAGGTGCTCGCCCCAAGCGGCCCGGGGCCCCGAGAAGGGGCCCACGACGGCGCCGCGCGGCAGCGATGACTCGGCACCGGCGGACTCGGCGGGGACGATCTCGGCGGGCACGGGCTCGGCGGGCACGGACTCGGCGGGCGCGGACTCGGCAGGCACGGACTCGGCAGGGACGGGCTCGGGGGGCGCGGACTCGGCGGGGACGGGCCGGCCACCGGAGCGCGGGTACCCGGCACCGGTACCACCGGGCCCGGCGCCCGGGGACCGTGCCCCGGCGCCGACCGCACCCACGCCCTCCAGGGCCTCAGCCACCGAAGACCGTCCCCGGCCAGGCCGCCAGCGGCGCGCCCGGGACCAGCGGGGTCAGGGCCACCGCGTCCACGGGGCGTACCGCGGGAAGGCCGAGCAGTTCCGCCAGTCGCGCCGAGCCGTACGGCAGCGCCGGCGCGGCCCACGCCGACAGCGCGGCGGCCACGGCCAGCTGCGCGGCCAGCGCGGCGCGGTACGCCGAGGCACCGTCCGGCCGCTCCGCCTCGAAGCCGTTCACGTACCCGAAGTCCTCCGCGAGCGCGACGACCTCGTCGAGCAGCGCGACAGCCCGCCGGGCGTCGTACCCCTCGACCCCGTACGCCTCCCGCAGCTGACCGACGGTCTCCGTCAGGCGCCGACGCAGCCGCTCCCAAGCGGCGCCCCGGGGCGCCTCCGACGGGACCACGCCCCCGCCCTCGGCGACGGCGGTGAACAGGCGGCCCAGCCACCCGTCCCAACGCTCCGCGAGCCGCACCCGGCTGATCTCGAGAGCGGCCGAACTGAAGCTGGTCTGCCGCCCGTTGGGCCGGTCCGACAGCACGTGGTAGCGCAGCACGTCCGCGCTCGTCCGGGCCAGCTCCTCGTGCGCCCAGATGGCATGCCGCCGGCTCGTGGAGAACTTCAGCCCTTCGAGGCGGTAGAACTCGTTGACCACGAACGCCTTCGGCAGCGCGATCTCCGCGTCGTACGCCCGGAACGCCGCCGGGAACAGCAGGGCGTGGAAGTAGCCGTTGTCGAAGCCGAAGAACTGCACGGGAGCCGGGGCGGGCCCGGTCTCCCCTGCGCCGGTCCACTCCAGCAGATAGCCCGGGGCCATCTCGAACCACACGTAGATCCGCTGGTCGGTGAAGCCCGCGACCGGTACCGGAACACCCCATTCGGAGGGGTGGCTGACGGCGATCTCCGGCAGCCCCTCGGCCCGCATCCACTCGCAGAGCGACCGCAGGTGCGGGGGCATGTCGACCTCGGCCCAGAAGGCGGTGAGCTGCTCCTCGAAGGGGGCGAGGGGGAAGTAGAGCCGTTCGCAGTCGCGGAGTTCGGGGGTGGCGCCGCAGCCGGTGCAGACCGGGTCGATCAGATCCGCGCAGTCGTTGGGGCGACCGCACGGCTCGCAGGCGTTGCCGTTGGAGCCCGAGCCGCAGTGCGGGCAGCCGCCCTTGAGGTACGCCTCGTACAGCCAGCGCTCGCAGCCGGTGCAGTACGGCAGCGGTCGCGTACGGGCGACGATGTGGCCGGTGTCGTACAGCCGCTGGAAGAACTCCTGCACCGCCGAGAGGTACTCGACGTCACGGCGCGGGCGGACGATCGCGTCGAAGTCGGCGCCGGCCTGCCGCCAGACGGACTCGATGGACTCGCCGTAACCGTCGGCGACCTCCTCGCCCTTGCGCCCGCCGTCGTTGAGGCCGCGGACGGGAACGTAGCTCTGGTGGTCGTCGAGACCCGTGGTGTACCGGACGGTCCCCGTGCCCTCGGCCACCAGATAGCGGCGCAGCACGTCACCGGCGAGGTACGGGCCTGCGAGGTGACCGATGTGCAGGTCGCCGTTGGGCGTGGGCGGGGTGGCGGTGATCCAGTGCGTCGCGCTCACGCCGCGACCTCCTCGTTCTCGGTACGGACGGCGGGCTCGCGCAGCGGCCAGTAGAGGGAGACCCAGCTGAGCTCCTCGTCACCGGTGTTGTGGACGACGTGCTCCTGGTTGCGGGGCAGGACGACGACGTCGCCCGCGCGGAACGGCGGTTCGAGCGTGCCGTCGAGGGTCACGCTGCCGGCGCCGGAGAGGATGATCATGACCTCGTCCTGGTTGTGGCAGTCGGGGTCGGAGTCGCCACCGGGCCGCAGGAAGCAGGCCATGGCGCCGACCGGCGGCTCCTCGTCCCCGCCGGGCCACGGAATGAGCCGCTGGCAGGCGAGGCCGAACTCCTCCTCGGCGGAACTCCGGTCGATGCGGAAGCGGTTCGGGCTGCGGTCGGCCATGGCCTCTCCTGAGCGGTCTGCCCGCCGGGCGGGCTGGGTGGTGGTATCGGCGCTGCCGTACGGGGTGACGGCGGCGGCCGGCTCTCCCGGGGGCGGGATGGGTGCGGTGAAGGGCATACGGGTCTCCTGAGACGTGCGGCAGGCGACGGTCGACGAGCGCGCGGGGCGGGCGCACCTCCGACGCCGGGTTGGGGCGGGGGCGTACCCCGACGCCGGGTGGGACGAGGGCGTACCCCGGCACGGGGCCGGGGAGGGCGACACCCGGCACGGGGCCGGGGAGGGTGCACATCCGACGCAGGGTGGGACGAGGGCGCACCCCCGGCACGGGGGCCGGGGAGGGCGTACCCCCGACGCCCGGTGGGGCGGAAGGCGCACCCCCGACGCCGGGCGGGGCATGACCGCCTCAGCCCCCGTCCAGCCCCCGTACCGCCGTCACCGGGATCCGGGCGAGGCCGGCCATGACCTGGCGGGGTCCGGCGCCCCAGCCGTACCGGCGCTTGAGCGGGGCGACGTGCGTGGCGATCAGTTCGAGGAGCGGACCGAGGTCGCCGGGTGTCGCGCCGAGCAGCGCGAGCAGCTGTTCGGTGCGGGTGATGCCCGCTCCCGGGCCGATCCCGTGCACGGCGGCGTCCTGCCAGGTGGCGCCGGCGCTGCGGGCCACCACGGTGTTGTGGAGGGCGAACCCCTGGTTGTCGTGGGCGTGGATGCCGACCGGTGCGGGCACGGCGGCGCGGATGGACTGGACGAGTTCGATGACCCGCTCCGGGCGGAGCGAGCCGAGCGAGTCGACGAGGAAGACGGCGTCGAGCGGTCCGAGCGCCGCCGTCTCGGCGAGACATCGGTCGAGTTCGGGGTAGGAGGCGAGGTCGATCTCGGTGAGGAGCAGACAGACGCCGAACCCGGCGTCGCGCAGCCGTCCCAGCGGGGCGGCGGCACGCGCCACCTCGTCGTAGCGGACGGCGACGCGCACCAGGCCGACGGGGAGGGGGACGGCGGCGATCCGGTCGGTGATCCGGTCGGCCGCCGCCACGGCGGGGCCGTCCCCGGGGGGCAGTTCGGCGGCGTCGAGCAGGACCGCGAACCGCGGCCCGTACCGCTCGGCGCCACTGACCGTACGGGTGACCGTCAGGACGTCGGGCAGCGGGGCGCCGGCCGGCCGCGCGGCGGGGTCGTGCACGTACCCCAGCTCGATCACGTCGATGCCGAGCCGCGCGCAGACCGCGAGGTAGTCGACGACCAGCTGCGGTGACGGCGCGCCGCCGGTGAGCTGCCCGCTGGTGCGCAGGGTGCAGTCGAGCAGCGTCATGCGGTCATCCCCAGCCGGTGTCGTTCGTTCCCGGGCCGGGGACCGGAGCGCCCCAGCCGGTGTCGTAGGTGCCGCCGACGACCGCCGCGCCCCAGCCCGTGTCGTCCGTGCCCGCACCGGCGGCGGCGAGCTGCGTGCCGGTGACGGTGGCCAGGCCCGCGAGGGCGGTGATCAGGGTGGCGTACACGGTGTTGCGGATCCGCCGCTTCATTCGTCTGCTCTCTCTTCCGCGCTGAGTAAGTCCGAGTGTTTTCAAGGGATTTGCATGGCTCGTGTGCTTCACGAGCTCTGTGAGCTTTGACCTTGTGGGCGGTGAGATGAACGTATCCGGGATTGCATGGGTATCGGGCGGACCGCATGGCTCATTAGGCTGCATGGCAGCAACAGGACGCTGTCACAAGCGGGGGTAAAGGTGGCGATACCAGACAGAAGCGAGAGGCCCAAGGGGCTCGCGAGCGGCCCGGGCGGGGGCTTCGCGGTCGGCCTCATGGGCGCTCCTCCGGGGGAGGCCCTACCGGAGGGCCTGGCACCCGACGATCCACCGGCACGGGTCTACACGACGATCCTGGGACGCGATCCGGACCTCCCCGCGCGACCGGCGGACCTGGCCGAGGAGCTGGAACTCCCGCTCGCGCGCGTGGAGTCGGCGGTGTCGGCCCTGCTCGACATGGGCCTGCTGCGCCGCACGCCGGAGCGCGGGGTCCTGCCGGTACCACCGGACGAGGCGGTGCAGCGCACCCTGGGCCCGCTGGAGCGCGAGATGCGGGCCCGGCGCCTGCACATGGAGCGCACGCGTGAGCAGTTGATGGCGTTCATGCCGCTCTACGAGACGCATCTGTCCCGAATGACACACCTCCGGCAGGCGGAGTATGTGGAGGTCCTCACCGATCTGAGGGCGGTCCGGGAGGCGATCACGGAACTGGGCCGCACCTGCGAGCGCGAGGTCATGACCGCGCAGCCGGGCGGCGGCCGGCGCGCCGAGGTCCTCGAAGAGGCGGTCGCCCGCGACGAGGAACTCCTGCGCCGGGGCGTCCGGATGCGCATCCTCTACCAGCACACCGCCCGCTTCTCCTCGGGCACCTGCGCCTATGTCGAGCGGGTCGGCAAGCTGGGCGCGCAGGTGCGCACCTTGGACGACGAGTTCATGCGGATGCTGGTCTTCGACCGCGCGACGGCGGTCATCCCCGTCCCGGACGACCCGAACGCGGCGGTCCTGATCCGTGAACCGCACGTGGTCTCGTTCATGGTCGGCGCGTACGAACGCCTCTGGCTGGAGGCGCTCCCGTTCGAGACCGAATGGGACCGCCAGACCATCATGGACATCTCCGACGAACTCAAGCAGACGATCGTCCGCCTCCTCACGGAGGGCCTGACCGACGCCGCGATCGCCCGCCGCCTGGGCCTCTCGGTCCGCAGCTGCCGCCGCCACGTCGCCGACGTGATGGCGGCCCTGGGCGCCGAGAGCCGCTTCCAGGCGGGCTACCTCCTGGCCCAGCAGGAACGCGAGCAGCCGACGGGCTGACGACGTACGGGGAAACAGGGCGGCGCCCGGGTCGGCCGAAGCCGTCCCGGGCGCCGCGCACCAGGTCACACGGTCAGGGAGTGACGCTGAACAGCATTCGCTGGCCGGGGTGTTCGGTGACCGTCCAGAGCTGGTTCGGCGATCCGGGCCAGACGGAGAGGTCCTCGACACCGATCGCGGACACCCGGCGGGGGGACGTCTCGACGAGCCGTCCCGTGCTGGTGTCGGGCCTGGCGACGATCAACCGGCCGTTCGACGAACCTCGGCTCTGGCTTAGGTAGTACGTACCGTTGATCACCGCGGCGCCCTGGATCCCGCCGTTGTCGGTGTACGACGTGTTGAAGGGAATGCGGTACGCCTCGTCGGCCGCCCAGTATCCGTTGCTGTCCAGTTTCGGCGTTCCCCCACTGGCGTTCATCGGCCGACGGATCACCCTGCCGGTGGTGTACGCGTCCGTGACCTGTGCCTTCTCGCACCACTCGCCGGTGGTGATGTGTCGGACGCTCGAACTGCGGTCGAGACCGGCGTAGCTGGTCTTCGGCGTGACGTCGTTGGCCTCGCACGTCTTGTCGTTGTCCTGCATGTCGCAGGGGGTGCCCGGCGGCGGCTCGACCGTGTCGCAGGCGGTGTTGGTCCACCCGTCGCTCTGCGGAAGGATGTAGCGGTAGCCGTGGGCGTGGTAGACGCCGTCCTGCCTGCCGATGGCGTTCTTGGACGTACCCCACTTGTCGGCGGGCAGGGCCCCGAGGTCGACGATGTTGCGCAGGTCGAAGACCCGGAATCCGCGGTTGGTGTCGGCCACGTACAGGTAGTAGCCGTACCAGACGATGCCGCCGGCGTGCAGCGAGCCGTAGTTGTACTGACTCGACGAGTAGTGCTGCGAGGTGCGCACACTCATGTAACTGGCGTTGCCCGAGGCGTTGATGAACGGGTACACCAGCAGGACGTGGGCGTACTTCCCGGTGCTGGAGTCGATGAAGGAGACGCGAACGCCCTTGCGTTCGGTGTTCAGCCCGTCGGAGTCCGCGTCGTCGGGCTTCTTGTCGTCGTTCCAGTCGTCCTTGTTGTACCAGGTGACCATCATCGGCTTGTGGTCCGCGGGGTCCCACCCGGTCTCGGGATCGCCCCAGGTCTGGTCCTCGTCGGCGTCGGCGACGGTGGTCACGCCTTGCGGCCACCACTCGGAGTTCGCGTTGCCGTTGTCGGCGTCGTCGAAGCAGAAGCTCCGGGTGAGGTTCTCCGGCTTCGTGCCGGCTTCCACCGCCGCCGAGTTGCAGACGCCCGAACTCCACGTGCCCTGGCGGGCATCCGACTTGAGGATCGAGTTCACGCCGATGTTCGGCAGATCGGCGTTGAGCTTGTCGACCCGGCCCTGCAGTTCGGCGCGGTTGCCGATCGGGCGGAGCTCGAAGTTGCCCAGCTCCAGCCCTGGATCATCGACGGCCTGCGCGGGTGCCGCCGTCAGCAGCGACGCGGCGAGCGTCGCCATGATCGACAACACCGCCCTCGTCTTGAAGCTCCTCTTCACGCGTTCCTCCCGTGTACTTGCCATGCACATGGCCTGCGGGAGTGTAGGCGCATTCGACAACCGTTCGAGTGATGGCGGTGTGAAGATGCGTGACCTGGGCTTTTCTTGACGGACCCTTCCCTCGACAGACGCCGACGGCCCGGCCG
>NZ_JBHTTQ010000068.1:0-41248 GCF_042794475.1 Streptomyces sp. NPDC056527 | reverse complement strand
CGCTCGCCGCGCGTGCCCACGGACATGGGGTGAGCCGCCCCGACACCGTGAGCCTTCCGGGGCTTCCCTGTCTCCCCGCGAGTGGGGCACCCTGGGAAGGGGTGGTCATGAGCCAGCGTCGGCCGTCACGCCAGGAGCTGAACAGGGCCCACAGGCGTACCGGCTTCATCGGGCGTCACGAGGAACGTCAGTCCTTCCACGCCAACCTGTGCCTCGATCCGGGGGAGGCGGACTACCTCTTCCACGTGTTCGGGGTGGCGGGCGTCGGCAAGTCGTCGCTGATACGCCACTGGGAGGGAACCGCCCGAGCCGCCGGCGCTGTCACGGCGGTGGTGAACGAGGATGCCAACAGCCCCATCGAGGCCATGGAGTCCATCAGCGCGCAGTTGGCGCGCCAGGGGCAGGCACTGAGCAGATTCGCGACCACCGTCGAGCGTTACCACAAGCAGCGGCACGAGGCCGATGCCGCACTCGCACTCCCTGCCGTCGACTGTGGAGACGGAACCGTGTCGACGGCGAGCAGGACGGCCGCGCAGATCGGGATGGGCGCCCTGAGTCTGGCGCCGGTGATCGGACCCGCCGCAGCCGCGTTGGATGTCGATCAACTGGCGCGTGGGGCGGACCGGATGCGCGCCGTTGTCAGCAGCCGCTTCCGTAACCATCACGACGCCGAACTCGTCCTGGACCCGCTACGGGTACTGACCCCCGCGTTCGTCCAGGGGCTTGCGGAGGCGGCCGACCGGCACTCCTGGGTGGTTCTCTTCTTCGACACCTGGGAGCGCACCGAGCCGTTCCTGGACGCCTGGCTGCGCAGCGTCGTGCTGGACGACGACCACGGTGATCTGCCCCTGAACGTCGTCGTCGTCATCTCCGGGCAGGCTGCGCCGGTCGCGCGGGAGTGGGCCGCGCACGAGCGCTCCGACGAGCTCGACCCCGACTACCCCTGGGCCGTCGCCAACCGTGGGGTGGTGCACCGGTTGGCCGGCCGCTACGAGCAGGCCATCACCGACCTCGATCACGCCATCCGGCTCAACCCCCGCTACGCCTGGGCCATCGCCAACCGAGGGGCCGCACGGCGTCGGGCCGGCCACCATGGCGCGGCGCGCGGCGACATCGAGCAGGCGCTCGGGATGGAACCGGCGAACACGGAGTATCAGCTGCAGAGGGCGATGCTCATCACCACGGTGGACGGTTTCCGGGACGCGGCCGGCATCTGGCGTTCCATCGGCGCCGGGGATCCCAGGGACGAATACGGGGCGCTCGCGGTCTTCCTGGCCGCTCTGTCGACGGGCACGGAGGATGAAGCGAACCGCGTGTTCCGACGGTTCATGGCCTGCAACCCCCACTGCGACACCCTGGTGGAGGCAACGCAATGCCTTCATGAACTGGCCGCCCTTCTCGGGCTGGACCGAGAGGGGATCGACCGCTACCGCAGCGCGCTCGCGAACCGATTGATCGAGATGCGGACATGACTCGCCCCTCCGAGCGAGAGACTTCGTCTCTGTCGGACGGCCGGGCCGGCAGCACCTCCGGATGACGCACGAACAGCGCAACTCGGACAGCCCCTTCTCGGTCCTGCCCGGGCCGCCGCTCGAATCCCGGAAGCCCCCCATGGTGGCGGCGCGCACCCCGAGGTCCTGAACTATGGTGTCCCACCACATACGCCGGTGACCTGCGTGTTTCTACGGTGTGGCAACACGAAAACGTCCCCGTACATCCCTGGAAGTGGTGCACATGGCCTCCCCCGCGTCGGCTCCACCCGCCGAGTCGAACCTCAAGCGCATCGTCGCCGCGAGTCTCATCGGCACCACCATCGAGTGGTACGACTTCTTCCTCTACGGCTCCGCCGCCGCGCTGGTCTTCAACAAGCTGTTCTTCCCGGAGTCCGACCCGCTCGTCGGAACGCTGCTCTCCTTCCTGACCTACGCGGTCGGGTTCGCCGCGCGGCCGCTCGGTGCGCTGGTCTTCGGGCACTACGGCGACCGGCTCGGGCGCAAGAAGCTGCTGGTGCTGAGCCTGCTGCTGATGGGTGGCGCGACCTTCGCGATCGGACTGCTGCCGACCCACGCGACCGTCGGGTCCATCGCTCCCGTCCTGCTGACCGTGCTGCGTCTGGTGCAGGGCTTCGCGCTCGGCGGTGAGTGGGGCGGGGCCGTACTGCTCGTCTCCGAGCACGGGGACGCGAAGCGGCGCGGGTTCTGGGCCTCCTGGCCGCAGACCGGCGCGCCGGCCGGGCAGCTGCTCGCGACCGGTGTGCTGTCGGCGCTCACGGCGCTCCTCTCCGACTCGGCGTTCCTTTCGTGGGGCTGGCGCATACCGTTCCTGCTCTCCGGTGTGCTGGTCATCGTGGGTCTCTGGATCCGGCTCTCGGTCGACGAGTCGCCCGTCTTCAAGGCCGCGCTGGCCGCCGCCGAGGAGCGCAAGGCCGCTTCCGCCGGGCAGGTCGAGAAGATGCCGCTGGTCGCCGTGCTCAAGCACCACTGGCGCGATGTGCTGATCGCGATGGGCGCCCGCATGGCGGAGAACATCTCCTACTACGTGATCACCGCGTTCATCCTGGTCTACGCGACGACCCAGGTGGGCCTGTCCAAGCAGACGGCTCTGAACACCGTCCTCATCGCCTCCGCCGTCCACTTCGCCGTCATCCCGGCCTGGGGCGCGCTGTCGGACCGGATCGGCCGCCGCCCGGTCTATCTGATCGGCGCGGTCGGCGTCGGCGCCTGGATGTTCCCGTTCTTCATGCTGATCGACTCGGGCACCTTCGGCGCGCTGCTGCTCGCCGTGACCGTCGGCCTGATCCTGCACGGGGCGATGTACGCGCCGCAGGCAGCGTTCTTCTCCGAGATGTTCGCGACCCGGATGCGCTACTCGGGCGCCTCCATCGGCGCGCAGTTCTCCTCGGTCGCCGCCGGTGCCCCCGCTCCGCTGATCGCGACGGCACTGCTCGCCGACTACGGCTCCTCGACGCCGATCGCCCTGTACGTGATCGCCGCCGCGCTCCTGACGGTCGTCGCCATCGCGTGCGCCCGGGAGACCCGTAACCGCGACCTCTCCGAGGTGGCCGAGGACGCCACGCGGACCGAGACCGCCGCGGTCCGCGCCGACGCCTGACCGCACTCTTCGACGGGGACCGAACGGCCCCCTCGGCCGAGATGGCCGAGGGGGCCGTTTCGTGTCGTCGGCTTCCGGTGCTCGACTCGATGTGCTCGGAGCCCGGGCGTCCGTCGGCGCCGGTCAGCGGGTGACGGCCGACGACATCGCGTGGAGGCGGAGGGCCAGCTGGATCTCCAGGGCGCGGGACGGGGACTGCCAGTCCGGGCCCAGGAGGCGGCCGATGCGGTCGATGCGTTGGGCGACGGTGTTCACATGGACGTGGAGGTCGTCCTTCGTACGGGCGGGGCTCATGCCGCTCGCGAAGTACGCGTCCATCGTGCGCACCAGGTCCGTGCCGCGCCGCTCGTCGTACGCGACGACCTGGCCGATCGTGCGGTCGACGAAGCCGTCGATGTCCCGGGTGTCGGCGAGCAGCAGCCCCAGGAAGCCGAGGTCCTCGGCGGCGGCGCCCTCGCCCGAGCGGTGCAGCAGGCGCAGGGCGTCCATGCAGCGCCGTGCCTCCTCGTATGCGATCGCGACCCGCTCGGGTGTGGCGAGGGGCGAGGCGACGGGGGCCGAGGCGCCCACCGTGACGCTCTCGCGCAGCGCGCCGCCGAGGTGCTTGGCGGTCTGCCGGGCCAGCTCGGCCGCGGACTCGCCCGGTCCGAGCGGGAGCAGGAGCACCGTCCCGCCGTCGCGCGCGGAGGCCAGCCCCTGCCGGGTCGCGGCGAGATGCGAGGCGGCCGACCACAGTCGCTGACGGTCCGCGCTCTCCCGTACCCCGGCGTCGGCCTCGCCGCCGGAGCCGGTCCTGTCCATGCGTGCGGCGAGCACGACGTGGGGTGCGTCGACATCGGTACGGAGGCGGGCGGCGCGCTCGCGCAGCAGCCGGCGGTCGCGGTCGGGGGCGTCGAGGAGGTCGTCGAGCAGTTCGCCCCGCACCCGCTGTTCGGCCTCGCCGGCCGATCGGCGGGCGAGCAGCAGCAGGGAGGTCACCAGGCCGGCGCGCTCCAGGGTGCGCTGGTCGACGGGGTCGAGGTCGGGCTGGTCGTGCAGGACGAGGGCGCCGAAGGTCTCCCCGCCGGCCGAGACGGCCGCCACCCAGCGGTCCCCCTCGCGCAGCGCGTGGCCGTCGGCGAGCCGTGCCGAGTCGAGACCGGCGTCGATGAACTCGACCCTTCCGCCGAGGACTTCCGAGACGGCCGCGGCCACGTCGTGGACGCCGCCGCCGTGCAGCACAAGCTCGGTGAGCCGGTCGTGGACCTCCGAGGCTCGTTCGATCACGCCACTGTGCTCGCGGATGATGTCGTTGGCCCGCTCCAGCTCGGCCAGCGCCGAGCGCGTCTCGGCGAGCAGGTTGGCGGTGTCGATGGCGACGGCGGCATGCGCGGCGAAGGAGCCGAGCAGCGCGACCTGCTCCCGTTCGAAGACGCGGGCGCGCCGGTCCGCGGCGAACAGCACGCCGATCACCTGGCTGCCCAGGGTCAGTGGCACACCGAGGATGGCGACGAGGCCCTCGTCGCGCACGGCGGAGTCGATGGTGGCGGTGTGCTGGAAGCGGGGGTCGTCGAAGTAGTTCTCGGTGACGTACGGCCGGGCGGTCTGGGCGACGAGACCGCCGAGCCCCTCGCCCATGCCGAGCCTGACCTGCTGGAAGCGTGCCGAGACCGAGCCCTCGGTGACGCGCATGTACGTGTCTCCGGCCCCCGGGTCGTTGAGGCTGAGGTAGGCGACCTCGGTGCCGAGCAGGGAGCGGGCGCGCTGGACGATGGCGCGGAGCACGGCGTCGAGGTCGCGCAGTCCCGCGAGGTCGTGGGCGGTCTCGAAGAGGGCGGACAACTCGGCCTCGCGGCGGCGCCTGCCCTCCAGCTCGGCCCGCACGCGCAGGGCGAGCTGCTTGGCCTGTTCGAGCTCGGCCAGCTCCTCGGGGCCCGCGCCGCTCGCACGGGCGAGCAGCACGGGCCGATCGAAGCCCTCCGTGGCGGCTCCTCGCGCGAGGAGCTCCAGGTAGGAGACCTGTTCATGGGACATGGACACAGGGATACCTGTCGTAGGGGTGATCGCACCAGCCCTGTGGAAAACCTGTCGTCAGTGCGCGGTCCAGCCGCCGTCGAGGGCCAGCGAGGTTCCGGTGATGAACGACGCCTGCGGCGTACAGAGATAGAGCACCGCCTCGGCGACCTCCTCCGGCTCGATGAGCCGCTTGAGCGCCGAGTCCTTCAACAGGACGTCGGTCAGGACCCGCTCGGCGGGGATGGCGTGGGCCGCGGCCTGGTCGACGATCTGCCGCTCGACCAGCGGTGTGCGGACGTAGCCGGGGTTGACGCAGTTGGAGGTGACGCCGTGCGGGGCGCCTTCGAGCGCCGCGGTCTTGGAGAGTCCCTCCAGACCGTGCTTGGCGGCCACATAGGCGGACTTGAAGGCGGAGGCGCGCAGGCCGTGCACGGAGGAGAGGTTCACGATCCGGCCCCAGCCCTGCGCGTACATGTGCGGCAGGGCGCCCCTGATCAGCCGGAAGGGGGCCTCCAGCATCACGGTGAGAACCGTGTGGAAGACCTCCGGCGGGAACTCCTCGATGGGGCGGACGAGCTGGAGTCCGGCGTTGTTCACGAGGATGTCGGTGCCGGCGGCCGCGGCCTCCGCGGCGTCGAGGTCGGTGAGGTCCAGGAGCTGCGGTTCGACGGCGCCGGCGAGGCCGTCGGCCGCCTCGACGAGCTCCTCCAGCCCGTCGGCCGCCCGGTCGACCGCTCTGACCCGGGCCCCCGCGGCGGCGAGCCGGAGCGCGCAGGCCCGGCCGATGCCGCCGGCCGCGCCGGTGACGAGCGCCGTGCGACCGGCGAGGTCGAGCATGACGGAGCCGGGCGCGGGGGTGGCGGCGGGTGCGGGGCCCTGTGCGAGTGGTGCCGAGACCTGTGCCGGTGCGGGACCTGATGTGGTGGGGGCGCTCATGCTCCGCACCTTATGAAGCGTCCCACCGCCAACCGATGTGTTCAGCGCCCATACTTCAGCTCTGGGGCATGGGGTCGAACCATGTGGGTTCGTCGCTGAGCGCCTGCTCGATCCGGAAGTGCGAGAACCGCTTCATCTCCGGCAGGTCGTCCACCTCGAACCAGCCGACGTCCGTGGACTCCTCGTCGTTCACACGCGCCTCGCCGCCGACCGCGCGGCAGCGGAAGGTGACATCCATGAACTGACACTGGTCGCCGTTGGGGTAGACGACGGGCTTGCGCAGGGTCTGGACGAGCACGACCCGCTCGACCTCGCAGTGCACGGCGGTCTCCTCGAACACCTCGCGGACGGCACACGCGGCGGGCTGCTCGCCCGGCTCGACGATGCCGCCGACGATCGACCACATTCCGTTGTCGGTCCGGCGGCCGAGCAGCACGCGGCCCCGGTCGTCGAAGACGACGGCGCTCACACCCGGCAGGAAGAGCAGCTGGTGGCCGGCGCTGGCCCGGAGTTCGCGGATGAAGTCAGGAGTACCCATGCTTTGACCCTAAGCCCCCTCTGGATCAAGAACGCTCACTTGCGATCAAGCCCCGTCGACGGGCGGACCCGGGGCCGGGCGACCCCGTGAGAGCCCTCAGGCCTCGCGGCTCCGGCGTGCCCCTCAGGCCTCGCGGCTCCGACGGGCCCGCACGGCCCGCAGCACCGACCAGCCGAGCCCGGCGGCCGCGACGCCCACCAGGAGCGCCTCGGGCAGCGTGCCCATCCGCGTCGCCGGGGTGAGCGAGGAGCGCAGCGGCACCTTCTCGACCAGGACGTCCGGGGTGAACATCTCCGACCGCGCCACGATCTCGCCGTCCGGCTCGATGATCGCGCTGACGCCGCTGGTCACCGGTACGACGACCGCGCGGCTGTGCTCGACCGCCCGCACCCGCGACATGGCGAGCTGCTGGTAGGTCATCTCGCTGCGGCCGAAGGTGGCGTTGTTGCTCGGTACGGTGATCAGCTGGGCGCCGTGGGTGACGGTGTCCCGCACGGCCCAGTCGAACGCGGCCTCGTAGCAGGTCGCGAGGCCGACCTTGGTCCCGGCGAGGTCGAAGACTCCCACCTTGGTCCCGGGGCCGAAGTCGCGGCTGACGCGGTCCACGTTGCTGTTGAAGATCCGTACGAAGGACCGCATCGGGATGTACTCGCCGAAGGGCTGGACATGCCGCTTGTCGTATGTGGCGACGGGTCCCTTGACCGGTTCCCACTGGATCAGCGTGTTGCGGAGCTTCCCCGTGTCCGGGGCGACGACGGCGCCGATCACGGTCGGGACGCCGATCTTCTGGACGGCACCGCTGATGGCGTCGGCCGCGTCGGGGTTGGCGTACGGGTCGATGTCGGAGGAGTTCTCCGGCCACAGGACGAAGTCCGGCCGGGGCTTCTTCTTGTTCGCGACGTCCTCGGCCAGTTCCTCGGTGCGGGCGACGTGGTTGTCGAGGACGGCCCTGCGCTGCGCGTTGAAGTCGAGGCCGAGACGGGGCACGTTGCCCTGGACGGCGGCGACGGTCGCGGTGCCGTCCTCCGCGGAGTCGTCGACGAGCGGCAGCGCGGCGAGGGCGCCGGTGACCGGTACGAGAACGGTGAGCGCGGCCGCCGCGAGCGGGCCGCGCGGGACGACGCCCGTGGAGCGGTACGCACGGACCTGGCGGATCACCTCGTACAGCCCGAAGCCGCAGAGTGCGACGGCGAAGCCGAGCACCGGGGTGCCGCCGACGGCCGCCAGGGACAGGAACACGCCGTCGGCCTGACCGAAGGCGATCTTGCCCCAGGGGAAACCGCCGAAGGGGACACGCGCGCGTGCCGCCTCGGCGAGGATCCACACCGCGGCGGCGAAGACCGGCCAGCCGGGAAGCCGGGAGACGGCCGCGATACCGAGACCGGCCGCGGCGATGAAGAGGGCCTCGACCGCGGAGAGCGCGATCCACGGGAAGCGGCCGACCTCGGAGCCGGTCCAGATCAGCAGCGGCAGCAGAAAGCCGAGACCGGCGAGGTAGCCGAGTCCGAACCCGGCCCGCGGCCGGCGGCCGCGCAGGGTCCAGCCGAGCAGGCCGAAGGCGGGCAGCGCGAGCCACCACAGCGGTCGGGGCGGGAAGCTCAGGAAGAGCAGCACGCCCGACAGCACGGCCGCTCCCGGCCGTACGAGGCGCCGCAGGCCGGACGGACCGGGCTCCGGGGCGGCGGCGGGTCCTGAGGCGTCGACGGGGGTGATCGTGGTGCTCACCTTGCGGAGTCTACGGCGCGTACCGGGCCCCGAGGACTCCGGCTAGGGCGGCCGACGGACGAGGCGGCGTGACGAGGCGGCGCGCGACGGGGCACCGAGCCGCGCGCGGTGGGACACCACAGTCGCGCACGGCGCGGCTCGGGCGTCCTCACGATTTCCTCACTTCTGCAGCAACGTTCCTGCGCATGCGCTCCCCAAACCCCGAAAGCCCCGTTACGGTGTCGGCCAGACGGAGCGGGGGGTCGACGGGGATGGCTGCACCTGCGGCTGAGCGGGCCGCCGTGCGTGAGCGTGGGCGCGCGCCGGATGTAGCCGGGGTGCTGATCCTCGGCGTCGTCGTGCTGTGGTCGCTCGTCGCCGCCACCGGCCGGGACGCCCGCCCCGAGGGTGTCCTCCTCGCCGTCCTCGCCCTCGCCGCGGGCTACGCCTGCGGCCGGATCTCGGGCACTCTGCTCCCCGTGGCCGCTTCGGCGACCGCTTCCCTGGCCGCGCTCGGCCTCGCGCTGACCTCCGGGCCGAGCATCCCGGGCACCACCCCCGCCGGTTCCGTACCTCCCGGTCACACGGGTGCGGCCGCGGCGCTGCTCGTCCTGGCCGCCGGGGCGGCCTGCTGTGCGGCCTCGGCCACCGATTCGGTCCCGGTCCGTCTCCTGATGCGGTCGCTCGCGCTCGCGGTGGCGGGCGTGGCGCTGGCCCTGGGCTCCGTCGTGGGTTTCGTCGCGGCGCTCGGTGTCCTGCTCTGCTCTCTCGCGGCGGTGCGGATGCGGCGCCGGCTCCTCGGACTCGCGGGGCTCGCGCTGGCGACGGGACTGTTCGTGGGGGCGTCCTGGGCCGTGGCGGAGGAGCGGCTCCCCGAGGGGCTCGCGGTCTCCCTGGAGGGCCAGCTGACCCGGCACCGGGTGCTGCTGTGGCAGGACGCTGCCTCGATGGCGAAGGAGAACCCGCTGGTCGGGGTGGGCCCGGAGCGCTTCGGCGCGCTGAGCCCCACCGCCCGGACCACCCTGTACGCCGACGGCAAGCCGCATTCGGCCCCGCTCCAGCAGGCGGCGGAGCAGGGAGTGCCGGGAGTCGTCCTGCTGGGTGCGACGTACGGCTGGCTGGTGTGCGGCCTGTGGACCTCGCCCCGGCGGACGGCGGTGGTCCTGACGGCGGCGGCCACCCTGACCGCCCTGGCGGCGCTCGCGACGGTGGGCAACGCGCTGAGCTTCACGCCGGTGACCGCGGGCGCCGGACTCCTCGCGGGCCTGGCGACGGCCCGCGCGGCACCGGCGCCGACCGACGACTGAGGGCTGAGGGGCTGAGGGCTGAGGGGCTGACGAGCCAGATCACCGACGGTCCATCGCCCGAGGTGGGACCCCCGACGAGCGAAGCCACCGAGCGCCCACCGGCCGACGCCGGACCCCCGAGCGAAGCCACCGACCGCCCACCGCCCGACTCCGGAGCCCGACACGCGACGCCCCGTACGCTCAGGCGCCCGTCGGCCCCGTCGGTGTCGGGGGGAGCAGCCGGTCGCGGATGACGCGGACGCCGAACTCGGCGTCGTCGACCGTGACCGTGAACGTCCGGCCGTCGTCCAGCCTCAGGACCAGCGCCTCGCCGCGGCGGACGATGACCCCCTTGCCCTTCTCGGGGCGCCAGCGGTAGCCCCAGCCGCCCCACTCGTGGGGAGTGACCTTCGCGACGTAGTCGGCGCCGACCACATGGGCGAGCAGGATGCGCCGACGCGGCACTCCTATGTGGCCGCAGCGGACCTCCATGGCCCGCTGGTCCACCTTGACCTCGACATGGACGAAGGCGAGCGTCCCGAACAGGACGAGCAGCCCAGCGGCGACACAGCCGATCACGGCCATCAGCAGGGCCGCGATGCCGGAGGTCCACGCCGAGTCGACCGCGAGGGTGATGCCGAGCGCCATGCAACCGGCACCCGCGACCGCGGCCACCCACTGCATGCGGTTGGTGGCCCGGCCGATCCACACCTCCGGCAACGGCGCCGAGTTGTCCAGAGGCCCGGAGTGCTGGGGATGTCCGAAATGGTCCCTCATGCGTGGCAGCCTACTCAGGTTCCGCTCGTACGGCGCCCGTGCGGCACCGGACGGCGCCTCGTCAGCGGGCGGGCGCCGCGGCCCGGAGCAGGCGGCCTTCCGCGTAGCTCAGGGCGGCGGCCGGCAGGTCCGAGGTCCGTCCGCTCAACAGCACGGTGAGGCCGCCGGACGGGGTCGCGGTGGGCGCGGGCTCCGCGCCGATGCGACGGAGCGCCTGTGCCGCGACTGCCCCCGCGGAGCCGTGGAAAACCACCGGCGGCAGGTCGGCGGACTGCACCGCGGCGCGGATGCGCTCGGCGACCAGTTCGTAGTGCGTGCAGCCGAGCACCACGGCCCGTACGTCCGTCGGGGTGAGGGCGGCGGCCGCCGCGACGGCCCGCTCGACGGCGGCCGCGTCCGCATGCTCCACGGCGTCGGCGAGGCCGGGGCACGGCACCTCGGTGACCTCGGCGCCGTCGGCGAAGTCGCGGATCAGACCGCGCTGGTACGGGCTGCCCGTGGTGGCCGGGGTCGCCCAGATGGCGACCTTGCCGCCCTCCGAGGCGGCGGGCTTGATCGCGGGGACCGTACCGATCACCGGGATAGAGGGCTCCAGCGCGGCGCGCAGCGCGGGGAGGGCGTGCACGGTGGCGGTGTTGCAGCCGACGATCAGCGCGTCGGGCTCGTGCGCCGCGGCGGCCCGGGCGACGGTCAGCGCGCGGTCCGTGAGGTCCTCCGGCGTCCGCGGGCCCCAGGGCATCCCGTCGGGGTCGGAGGAGAGGACCAGATCCGCGTCGGGCCGCAGTCGGCGAACCGCGGCCGCTGCCGGGAGCAGGCCGATTCCGGAGTCCATGAGCGCGATCTTCACCCGATCACCCTAGCCGACCACCCTTGCGTCCCCGGCGATCTGGGGCAGACTGCGGCGAATGAGCGCCATTGCCTGGATCGCCACGGGTTCGCTCGCCGCCTGGGGGTGGCTGCTGCTGGGTCAGGGGTTCTTCTGGCGTACCGATCAACGCCTGCCCAAGGCGCACGCGCGCGTGCGGCCGGGCGACTGGCCCAGGGTCACGATCGTCGTGCCGGCGCGGGACGAGGCGGAGGTGCTTCCGCTGAGCCTGCCGTCGCTGCTCTCGCAGGACTATCCGGGTGAGGCGGAGGTCGTTCTCGTCGACGACGGCAGCTCGGACGGCACCGGGAAGCTCGCCGGCGAGCTGGCGTCGCGCTACGGAGGGCTGCCGTTGACCGTGGCCTCGCCGGGCGAGCCCGAGCCCGGCTGGACGGGGAAGCTCTGGGCGCTGCGCCACGGCATCGGACTGGCACGCGCGCGTGACCCTGAGTTCCTGCTCCTGACGGACGCCGACATCGCCCATGAGCCGGACAGTCTGCGCCGCCTCGTGGCCGCGGCCGTCGGGGGCGACCTCGACCTGGTGTCCCAGATGGCCCGGCTGCGGGTGGCGAGTTTCTGGGAGCGGCTGGTCGTGCCGGCCTTCGTCTACTTCTTCTCCCAGCTGTATCCGTTCCGCTGGATCAACCGCCGACGCCCCCTGGCCACGGCGGCGGCCGGCGGCTGTGTGCTGCTGCGGACGTCGACGGCCGAACGGGCGGGGGTGCCGGACTCGATCCGGCAGGCGGTGATCGACGACGTGTCGCTGGCCCGCGCGGTGCGGCGGGCCGGCGGACGGATCTGGCTGGGTCTCGCCGAGCGGGTGGACAGCATCCGCCCGTATCCGCGCCTTGCCGACCTGTGGCGCATGGTCTCGCGCAGCGCGTACGCCCAACTCCGGCACAATCCGCTGGTGCTGGCCGGCACGGTGGCCGGGCTGGCCCTGGTCTACCTGGCTCCCCCGGCGGCGCTGGTGGCCGGGGTCGTGGGCGCGGACCCGGCGGCCGCCTGGACCGGCGGGATCGCGTGGGCGGTGATGGCGGGGACGTACGTCCCGATGCTCCGCTACTACCGGCAGCCGCTCTGGCTGGCTCCCACGCTCCCGTTCACCGCGCTGCTCTATCTCCTCATGACGGTGGACTCGGCGGTGCAGCACTACAGGGGCCGGGGCGCGGCCTGGAAGGGGCGGACCTATGCCCGCCCCCGACCGGCCCCGGACCGGTGATCACTTGACGGCCGGCGTCCACTTCATGCCCCAGCCGTACGCCTCGTCGGCGGTCTTCTGCATGCTGATCCCGAGCATCGGGTCGAGGTAGCGCGCCTCCCGCTGGACGATCAGGTCGCCGTCCTCCTGGGTGAGCAGGGCGAGCGCGCAGACGGTCGCCGGGCCGGTGCACTCGTCGAGGGAGAACTCGACGGGGGCACCGTGCTGGGGCTGGAGGGTCACGGTGGCGTCCAGGCCGGCGAAGCTCTGGGCGCCCCTGTAGATGGTCACGAAGACGAGGATGCGGCGGAACTCCGCGGTGTGGTCCAGATTGACCGTGAGGTTCTCTCCGGAGTCGACGTCCCCGGTGCGGTCGTCCCCGTCGAGATGGATGTACGGGGGTTCGTGCAGCGACCCGAAGCCTTGGAGCGCCTGGACGACTCCCTTGCTGCCATCGGCGAGTTCGTACAGGGCGCAGAGGTCGAGGTCGAGGTCGACAGGGGCGGCAGCACGCTTCCCGACCGCTCGGCCGAGTCTGACCCCCCAGCCCGTGTTCTGCTTGCGCACCTGCCAGTTGAGGTTCACCCGCAGCGTGCCGGAGGTGCCGCCCTGCTTGGTCAGGGAGACCTTCGGCGACTCCTTCGTCAGGGTGATCTTCGTGAGCGAGACGTTCCCGGAGGGCGCCACCACGGCGTCGGCGGGCGGCTCCGCCACCTTGGCCAGGGCGGGCGATTCCGCCACCTCGACCGGGGCGGGCGGCTCCACCGCGGCCGGGGGCTCGGGCTCCTCGACCGTGATGCCGAAGTCCGTGGCCAGCCCTTCCAGGCCGGAGCCGTACCCCTGGCCCACCGCCCGGAACTTCCACGCCCCGTGCCGTCGGTAGAGGTCGCCGAGGACGAAGGCCGTCTCGACGGTCGCGTCGGCGCTGTCGTACCGGGCGATCTCCGCCCCGCTGTCCGCGTCCACCACGCGTATGTACAGACCCGGGACCCGGCCGAAGCCCCCGCCGTCGACCGAGGCCGCCAGGACGATCTGCTCGACGACCGGTTCCACCCGCTCCAGATCCACGGTCACGACGTCCGTCATGGCACCGTCCGCGTCCTCGGCCCCGCCCCCCGCGGCGAGCTTTCCCTCATGACGGACGGAGCCCGACGCGTGCTCCGGCTGGTTGTAGAAAACGAAGTCCGTATCGGAGCGCACTTTTCCCGACACAAGGAGTAGCGCCGAGGCGTCGACATCCGGCACCCCCGCACCTGAACGCCAGCCCAATTCGACGCGCACAGTGCGCGCCGCCACCGGAACATTGGCTCCCTTAAGCATGGACATGATCCCCCCCAGTCACGCTCGCGGCACATCAAGATTTCTTTACGTCAACTTAATGCGGGGTCACCGCGGGCACCCCGAGCAACCCGTGGGTAACCCCTTCCCAGCTCGTGTTTTCAAGATCAGCGGCCTGCCGGACCCTCTCGGCGCGACCGTTTTTGTCACGTTCGATCGCATTAAGGATCGACGGTCACTCAGAACCCGTCAAACAACCCTCTTATCGGGCTCCCCAACCAGCACATCGTGGGCTTAACTTATGTGCCATGACCTCCCCCCGCTCCACCTACGGCGGCGGTTACTACACCGCGCCGTCGTTCCCCGACACCCCCATCTACGACTCCCTGGTCGCGGAGCGGGGCACGCCTCAGATCGCCCCGATCCGAGTGCCTTCCGCGTACGACACCGGCAACAGCTATCTGCCGGCGCTGCCCGCGGCCCTGCCCGCCCTCCCGGCGGGCCCCAGCCAGCCCTCCCCCGCCTACAACGGCGGCGGTTCCTACGGCTACCCGCAGCCGATGCAGCAGCAGATGGCCCCCGTTCCGCTGCAGCACGCCCCTGCGCCGTACATCCCCCAGCAGCCCGCCGCCACCCGCGGCTACCCGGGCGGCCAGCCGCAGCAGCCGCAGCGTCCGGTGAGTACCGGATACGAGGCGATGCGCCCCGCTGCGCGCCCCGCTCCGGCGCCCGTGCAGTACCAGGACCCCTACAACCGCCCGTACCAGGGTCAGGGGTACTGAGCGACACCAAACACGGAGCTACTGGCAGGATGGCGACATGTCGATCCCTCGCCTGCGCTCCGTCCATGTCCACCCGGTCAAGGCGCTGCGCGGTTACGCACCCGCCGAGGCGGAGGTCCAGCCATGGGGACTGGCCGGTGACCGCCGTTGGGCCGTCGTGGACCCGTCGGGCAAGGTCGTGACCCAACGCCGTCATCCGCAGATGGCGTTGGCCTCGGCCGAACCGCTGCCGGACGGTGGCATCAGGGTGTCCGCGTCCGGCCGCCCGCCGCTGTCGGTCGAGGTGCCGCGGCCGTCGTCCACGATCCGGGTGGAGGTCTTCGAGACTCCGGTGGAGGCGGTCCCGGCCGATCCCGCGGCCGACGCGTGGTTCAGCGCGTATCTGGACACCGAGGTCCGGCTCGTCCACATGGACGAGCCGGCGCACCGGCGTCCGATCAAGCCCGAGTTCGCACTGCCGGGCGAGACGGTGAGCTTCGCGGACGGCTTTCCGCTCCTGGCCACCACCACGGCCTCCCTCGACGCCCTCAATTCGCTGATCGCCCAGGGCGATCACGCCGACGAGGGCCCCCTTCCGATGAACCGCTTCCGGCCGAACGTGGTCATCGACGGGACCGCGCCCTGGGCCGAGGACGGCTGGACCCGGCTCGCCGTCGGCGAGGTCACCTTCCGGGTCGCCAGGTCCTGCGGCCGTTGTGTCGTGACCACCACCGACCAGCGGACCGCCAAGCGCGGCAAGGAGCCGCTGCGGACGCTCGCCCTCCACCGCAAGGACGGCAGCCGGCTGATCTTCGGGCAGAACCTCGTGCCCGAGACCGTCGGCACCATCCGGGTGGGCGACGAGGTCAAGATCATCGACTGAGGCGGGGGACCGCCGCGCGATCGTCACACTTCCCGTCCCGACAGGCAGGGAACCCTCCCCGGGGGCAGACTCGTTGAGAGAGCCATGGACGAGGGGGTGCGAGGCATGCGAGCAGCCACCGGAGTCTGGCGCTGGCGGCACAATCCCCTGCGCCGGACCACGGACGTGATCGAGGCGTGGGTCGCGCTCACGGCCGTGGTGCTCCTCGCGCTGGCGGTGCCGACGGCCGGCTGGCTCTCCGGGGTGCGCACCGACGCCTCCCTGCAGCGCGCGGTCCAGGCCCAGCACCGACTGCGCCAGCCCACGACGGCCCGGGTCGTCCGGCTCGCCGACACCCCGGCGCCGGGTCTCACGAGCCCCGAGTCCGCCGACGAGCAGCCGCTCCGCCGCTCGGTCGTGGCCCGCTGGACGGCACCGGACGGCACGCCCCGTACGGGCACGGTGACCACCCGGCGCGAACTGGCCGATCCGGGCGCCACGTTCCGGATCTGGACGGACCGGAGCGGGCGCCCGGTCACGGCGCCCATGCTGCCGGAGACCGCGCATGCCCACGCGATCGCCATCGGCCTGCTCACAGCCGCCCTGGTGGGCGTCTTCGTCGAGGCGGTCAGGCGTCTTGTCGTACGGCGGCTGGTACACCGGCGGTACCAACGGCTCGACCGCGCATGGGCCAAGGCCGGTCCCGACTGGGGACGTACGGGCGCGGGCAGCTGACCGTCGGACAGCGCACGCCCCCGCGACCAGCCGTCCCTTCCCCTCCGGCCCACCGGCGTACGCGGCCGACCCGTCGACCGGACGTACCCGGCATGAGCGGCCGACCCGTCAACCCCCCGCCGTCGCGCGCGCTACGGTGGGGCATCCGATGAGCAGCGACGCATGAGGCGGGGGCAGAGCACACCCATGGCACAGGGCACGGTCCAGGTGACGCACACCGGCACATCGCGGTGGCGGCGCCGCACGGGTGAGTACGCCTCCCTCGCCGCAGCCCTGGAGGCCGCGGGGGACGGCGACGTCCTCACCGTCGCGCCCGGCACCTACCGGGAGAACCTCGTCATCGAACGGCCTGTCACCCTGCGGGGCTCGGAAGGCGGTGTCGGCTCGGTGCGGATCGCCCCCGTGGACGGCGTACCGCTGACCGTTCGGGCGTCCGCGACGATCCAGGATCTGCATGTGGAAGGACAGGACTCCGCCGCGCCCGCGCTGCTCGTCGAGGACGGCACTCCGGAACTGCTCGATCTGCGGATCGTGACCCGCTCGGCGGCCGGCCTCGAAGTGCGCGGCGCGGCGCGCCCCACCGTCCGGCGCTGCACCGTCGACAACCCCGCGGGCGTCGGCATCGCCGTACTCGACGGCGCCGGCGGGGTCTTCGAGGAGTGCGAGATCGTCGCGGCCGGGCAGTCCGGGGTCTCCGTGCGCGGCGGCGCCCATCCGCGTCTGGAGCGCTGCCGGGTCCACCACGCCTCGGGCGCCGGGATCACCGTCAACGGCGAGGGCAGCGGCCTGGAGGGCGTCGGCTGCGAGGTGTACGAGATCAAGGGCACCGGTCTGCAGATCGCGGCCCGCGCCACCGCGCACCTCACCGACTCCTCCGTGCACCGCACCTCGGCCGACGGCATCACCCTCGACACGGACGCGGTCCTCACCCTCTCCGACTGCGACATCCACGACATCCCCGAGAACGCGATCGACCTGCGCTCGCGCTCCGTGCTCACGCTGACCCGTTCCACCGTGCGCCGCTTCGGCCGCAACGGTCTTTCCGTGTGGGACCCGGGCACCCGGGTGGACGCCAACCAGTGCGAGATCCACGACAGTACGGGCGACTACCCGGCGGTCTGGATCAGCGACGGGGCGACCGCGGTCCTCGACGCGTGCCGGGTGCACGACGTGCCGGACGCGCTGTTCGTCCTCGACCGCGGCTCGCGCGCGGACGTCGTCGACAGCGACCTGTCGCAGGTGCGGAACACGGCGGTGTCGGTGAGCGACGGCGCGACCGCGCAACTCGACGACTGCCGGATCCGGGAGGCGTCCACGGGCGCCTGGTTCCGGGACCACGGCAGCGGCGGGACGCTCGGCGGCTGCACCATCGACTCCGTGCAGACCGGGGTGATCGTCACCAAGGGCGCGGACCCGACGATCGAGCGGTGCACGGTCACCTCGCCCGCCGAGGCCGGCTTCTACGTCTCCGCCGAGGGGCGAGGCTCCTTCCACGGCTGCCGGGTGACCGGCAGCGGCGGCTACGGCTTCCATGTGATGGACGGCTGCCGTACGACCCTGCGCAAGTGCCGTACGGAACGCTGCGCCCGCGGCGGGTACGAGTTTCCCGACGAGGGCCCGGTGGTGGAGGACTGCACCAGTGACGAGAGCGCGGTGCGTACGCCTCCGGCCCCGGACGCCGGGACCGTGCTGACGGCGACGCAGTCGGCGGGGCTGCTCGGTACGGTGCCCGCGCCGCGCACGCCCGTCGTCCCTCCTGCCGTTCCCGTCCCCGAGCCGGCCATCGACGCACGCTCCTCGCATGACGTGCTCGGTGAACTGGACGCGCTGGTGGGTCTGGAGAGCGTGAAGCACGAGGTGCGCACGCTCACGAACATGATCGAGGTCGGGCGCAGGCGGCAGGAGGCCGGCCTCAAGGCCGCCTCGGTCCGCCGGCATCTGGTCTTCACCGGCAACCCGGGCACGGGCAAGACGACCGTCGCCCGGCTCTACGGGGAGATCCTCGCCTCGCTGGGCGTCCTGGAACGCGGCCATCTGGTCGAGGTGTCCCGGGTCGACCTGGTCGGCGAGCACATCGGCTCGACGGCGATCCGCACGCAGGAGGCCTTCGACCGGGCGCGCGGTGGGGTGCTGTTCGTCGACGAGGCGTACGCGCTGTCGCCGGAGGACTCGGGCCGGGACTTCGGGCGCGAGGCGATCGACACCCTGGTGAAGCTGATGGAGGACCACCGCGACGCGGTCGTGGTGATCGTGGCCGGCTACACGGCGGAGATGGAACGCTTCCTTACGGTCAACCCCGGTGTCGCCTCCCGTTTCTCACGGACCATCAGTTTCAGCGACTACGTTCCGGACGAGCTGCTGCGGATCGTGGAGCAGCAGGCGGACGAGCACGAGTACCGGCTGGCGGAGGGCACGGACGAGGCGCTGCGGAAGTACTTCACCGAGCTGCCCAAGGGGCCGGCGTTCGGCAACGGCCGTACCGCGCGGCAGACGTTCGAGTCGATGGTGGAGCGGCACGCCGGACGGGTCGCCGTGCTCGCCGAGGTGAGCACGGACGACCTGACCCTGCTCTATCCCGAGGACCTTCCCGAACTCCCCTGATCCGCTTGGTCGTCGGCCCCTGCGTCACGCTGGCGTGGCAGGGCGGGCGGCAACCGGTCGAGGAGTACGGACCGTTCGGCGGCGAACACCGGATCGGCCTGGTAGTCGGAGTGGCCCAGGATCGGTTCCGGCAGCGGGTGCTCGTGGGTGCGACCGTAGACGAGCGGATCGAGGAGCACCGCGCGGTCGACGGCCGGCTTGGCCCCCTCGGCGGGCACCCGTACGGGTCCGCCTATCGGGTCGGTGGCGCGGTAGAGGTTGCTCCAGCAGTGGACCGTACGGTGCAGGGCGCGCAGCGGCCCCGGGCCGAAGTAGGCGGGGAACCAGCGGCCGTAGAGCCGCTCCAGCGGGGAGCCGTAGGTCAGCAGCGCCACCCGTCCGCGGGTCGTCGGCGGCAGCTGCCAGACGGCCGCCGCGGCCAGCACACTGCCCTGGGAGTGGCCGGAGATGACGAGCCGCCCACCGGTGCGCCGGGTCCAGGAGCTCATCCGCCAGGTGAGGTCGGGCACAGCCCGCTCGGCGTAACAGGGCGGGGCGAAGGGGTGCGCGGCGCGCGGCCAGAAGGTGCCGACGTCCCAGAGGATGCCGATGGTGCGACGGGCCGAGGCGTCCTTGTAGGCGCGGCGGCCCCAGGTGACGAAGAGCAGGAAGCCGAAGCCGATCATCCAGGAGCCGAGCGACTGGGCCGTGTCGGCCGCGGAGGCGATCGCGGGGTGTGCGCCGTCGAAGGCACGGCCGGGGACGTTCCCGCTGGCCCAGGCCCCCGCGACGGAGGCGGCACCGAGCAGGAGGGTCGCGCCCGAGACGATCCCGACGAGGACGGGAGCGGCGTCGGTGAGCCCGGCGGTGGCACGGCCCGCGGCGATCCGTGCCGTACGGACCGGGTCGGGGTCCTCGGTGCCGTACTCGGCCTCGACGACCGGCCCGAGGCGGCGGGCCGCGCGCGCGGTCCGTACGGCGAGGAAGACGACCGGGGCGAGGAGCATCAGGAGCAGGACGGGGATGACCGAGGCCTGCCAGCTCAGCAGCACGGGCGGGGCGACAGGGGAGCCCGCCCCCATTCCGGGGGTGCCGGAGCCGTCGAGCCAGTCGGCCATCCGCTGGGCGACCCCGCCGGACATCACGCCGCCGAGGGCGCAGGCCAGCATGGCGACGGCGGGGCCGCCGAGGCCGTACAGGGCGGTGCGCGGCTCGCGGTGGGGGCGGTGCAGGAGCAGGGCGACCACTCCGAGGGCGACGACGAGGCCGCCCTGGGCGAGGGTCAGGACGCCGAAGGCGGCGTCGCCGGGCAGGGTGCCGGCGGAGCGCCACTCGGGGCGGGACCAGCCGGCGTGGAGCACGGCGAGGGCGAGCAGGATGAGGGAGGCGCCGGGCAGCCAGGACACCAGGGCCCGTTCGAGCCGCAGGTCGAGGCGCTTCTCGCTGCGCCCGCGGCGGCAGACGACACGGAGGACGACGGCGGCGAGGACGACGAAGGCCGCCTGGAGGGACCAGGCGAAGGCTTCCGGCAGACCGCCGGACGCGTCCCGGTCGTGGCGGGCGGCGGCACCGGTGACGGCCGCGGCGACGGTCAGGAAGCCGGCGGCGGTGTGCGCGGCGCGCAGCCGGGCGACGAGGCGGCGGCCGTACCAGAACCCCGGCCGGCCGAGGGCGGGGCGGAGTTCGGTGGGGGTGGCACCGTCGGCGCTCTCGGTGTCCGCCGTCGCCGAGGAGTCGGATTCGTCGGACTCGGCCTCCGCGGGCTCGGGTTCCGTCGGTTCCGCGGGCGCGTCGTCGTACCCCGTGGGCGGGCGCTGGGCCTCGTACGCGCTCCACGTCCGGTTGGAGAGGTACCAGAGCAGGCCCACGAGCGCGGCCGGGACCACGGCGGCGAGCCCGAGGCGGCGGCCCGGCTGGGACCACCAGCCGCCCCGCTCGGCCGAGAGGAAGCCGAGCCAGGAGCGGTCCTCCGTACAGGCGACCGATCCGGCGCACTGCCAGGCCGTCAGATCGAGCGCGACCTCGCAGGCGGCCGCGGTGAGCAGCACGGTGAGGGTGAGCGCCACGAGCCGCACCAGGACCCCGTAGAGCCGGACGAGACGAGGGCGCCCCTTGGCCGGCGGGCGCATCCAGTGGGCGAGGTTGGCGACCATGAAGGGCAGGAGCAGCAGCCACAGGGCGCGGGCGCCGTTGCCGGAGGTGAGGTTGGACCAGCAGTACGCCTCGGGGACCGGCCGTTCGGCGTAGCGCTCGGGGTGGTCCTCGGCGTCGAGGTCGTCGGTACGGCGGTGCATGGCGGCAGTCGTGTCGCCGGTGACCCGGACCGTACGGGGGTCGCCCAGCATGTCCTGCGGCGTGGCGCCGCCGACACCGTGGACGAGGAGCTCGAGCGCCGCACCTCCGCTCTTCGGGGCAGGTGTGGCAGGGGACACGTCGGTGTCTCGCTCTCTGGGTGGCAGGATTCGACGACAGGCAACAGGATCGCGGAAGGCCGTGCGCTCGTGCACGGGCTCTCACCGAATCCGACGGCAATCCCCCAGTCCCCTTCGGAAGGAACGGCCCCCGGTGGTGAGCGACCATCAGAATCTCCTCGCGGAGCAGCGGCGCGCCCTCATTCTGGACGAGGTAAGGCGGCGTGGCGGTGTACGGGTCAACGAACTGACGCGGCGGCTCAATGTCTCCGACATGACGGTCCGCCGGGACCTGGACGCGCTGGCCCGTCAGGGTGTCGTCGAGAAGGTGCACGGCGGCGCGGTGCCGGTGGTGGAGACGAGTTCGCACGAGCCGGGGTTCGAGGCCAAGTCCGCGCTGGAGCTCGGTGCGAAGGAGGACATCGCGCGGGCGGCGGCGCGGATGGTCGCTCCGGGTTCGGCGATCGCGCTGTCGGGCGGTACGACGACGTTCGCCCTGGCGGAGCAGCTCCTCGACGTGCCGGATCTGACGGTGGTGACCAATTCGGTGCGGGTCGCGGACGTCTTCCACACGGCCGGTTACGCGGGTGGCGAGACGCGGCCCGGCGCGGCGGCCGTGGTGCTGACCGGCGGGGTACGGACCCCGTCGGACGCGCTGGTGGGGCCGGTGGCCGACCAGGCGATCCGTTCGCTCCACTTCGACGTGCTGTTCCTCGGGGTGCACGGGATCTCGGTGGAGGCGGGGCTCTCCACCCCGAACCTCGCGGAGGCGGAGACGAACCGGCGTCTGATCCGCTCGGCGCGCCGGGTCGTGGTCGTCGCGGACCACACCAAGTGGGGGACGGTGGGTCTGAGTTCGTTCGCCCGGCTCGACGAGGTGGACACCCTGGTGACGGACGCGGGTCTGTCGTCGCAGACCCGGGCGGAGATGGCGGAGCAGCTGCCGGGTCTGGTGGTGGCGGGCGAGGACGAGGAAGACGAGGTGTGAGCCTCTTCCGCGTCGAGCGCGCCTCCGCCCTGTCGGCGGAGGAGGCGTGGCGGCGGCTGACCGACTTCCGTGCGCACGGCCGCCTGGTGCCGCTGACCCGGACACGGCTTCTCTCCCCCGGAGCCACGGGCGTGGGAACCCGCTTCGTGGCCCGGACGGGCGTCGGGCGACTCGCCTTCGACGATCCGATGGAGGTCGTCCGCTGGGAGCCCCCGGCGGTCGGTCGGCCGGGCAGGTGCCGGCTGGAGAAGCGTGGCCGGGTGGTGCTCGGGCGGGCCGAGATCGAGGTCCACGGGACGGCGGGCGGCGGCTCCCGCGCGGTGTGGGTGGAGGAGCTTCGGGTGCGCGGGGTGCCGGGCTTCCTCGATCCCGTACTGGCCCTCGCCGGGCGGAGGTTGTTCGGTCGGGCGATGGACGGGCTGCTGGGCATGTGACAGAACGTCAGCTAGGGTGTGCGCACTTCAGCCCCGCCCTTCGGAGGTACGGTCCCATGGCACGCCGACTCAGGCCCGTGGAGCTCGACTTCGCCACATCCGCGCCCGTTCGTCTCGTGTTCACGGCGGAGGTGGCGGCCCCGCCGTCCGCCGTGCACCGCTCGCTGGCGGTGGAGTTGGGCAGCATGCCCGCCTGGTTCGCGCCGGTGAGTTCCGCCACGCCGACCGCCGACGGCGCCGGGCGTACGGTGCGGCTGCGCGGCGGGATCGTCTTCCACGAGACGATCATGGCCGACGAACCGGACACCCGCTACGCCTACCGGATCGACGAGACCAACGCACCGGGCGTCACAGCCATGCTGGAGGACTGGACCCTCTCCCCCGCCGGTTCGGGCACCCGGGTCCGCTGGACGATGGCCGTCGACGGGCCCGGCCCCTGCCTCTTCGCCATGCGCCTCGCCCGCCCGGGCGTCGGGAAGTCCTTCCGCGACGCGATGCGCAGCCTGGACCGGCGGCTCACTCCGGCCAGGAACCCGTCTCCAGGAACCGGTCGATAGCGGCGGCGTAGGGCGCGATGTCCAGGCCCTGGTCGGCCAGCCAGGCGTCGGAGTAGTACTTGTCGAGGTAGCGGTCGCCCGGGTCGCAGATCAGGGTCACGACGCTGCCGGTACGGCCCTGCTCGACCATCTCCGCGACGATCTTCAGTGCGCTCCACAGTCCCGTGCCGGTGGAGCCGCCCGCCTTGCGGCCGATCGCCGCCTCCAGGGCGCGGACGGCGGCGACGCTGGCCGCGTCCGGGACCTTCATCATCCGGTCGATGGCGCCCGGCACGAAGCTCGGCTCCATCCGGGGCCGGCCGATGCCCTCGATGCGCGAGCCGCAGTCGGAGGTCGCGAGCGGGTCGTTGTTCGTCCAGCCGTCGAAGAAACAGGAGTTCTCGGGGTCGGCGACGCAGATGCGGGTGTCGTGCTGCATGTAGTGCACATAGCGCGCGATGGTGGCGGAGGTGCCGCCGGTGCCCGCGGTGGCGACGATCCAGGCGGGTTCGGGGTACCGCTCCAGCCTCAGCTGCTGGTACATCGATTCGGCGATGTTGTTGTTGCCCCGCCAGTCGGTGGCCCGTTCCGCGTAGGTGAACTGGTCCATGTAGTGCCCGCCGGTCCGCTCGGCGAGGGCCGCGGACTCCTCGTACATCTTGCGCGAGTCGTCCACGAAGTGGCACCGGCCGCCGTGGAACTCGATCAGGCGGCACTTCTCCGGGCTGGTGGTGCGGGGCATCACGGCGATGAAGGGCACTCCGATCAGCTTGGCGAAGTACGCCTCGGAGACGGCCGTCGAGCCGCTGGACGCCTCGATGACGGGCTTGTCGGGGCGGATCCAGCCGTTGCAGAGGCCGTAGAGGAAGAGGGAGCGGGCCAGTCGGTGCTTCAGGCTGCCGGTGGGGTGGGTCGACTCGTCCTTGAGGTAGAGGTCGATGCCCCACTCCTCAGGGAGCGGGAAGCGCAGCAGGTGGGTGTCGGCGGAGCGATTGGCATCGGCCTGGACCTTGCGGACGGCGTCCTTCAGCCAGGCGCGGTACGCCGGGTCGCTGCGGTCGACGTCGATGGTGGCCGCGGCCTGTGGCGCGCTGCTCGACACCGTGTTCTCCGTGGTGCTCATGCGTCCCTCTCCAATCGTCCCCCCGATGGTCCCCACTGGTGACGATAACTCGCTCACCTGCGCAAACGTTCACTTTGGGGGTCCATAGGAGTCCCTTGCAGAGGGGCGCTCTGGTGCGCCTGCGGCCTGCCGGGCACACTGGTCGGAACAACCGGTGCGAAGGGGGCGGAGCGATATGACGGAGCCCGAGTTCACGGCCACGGGTGTACGGATCGAGCGCTGGCCCCGCTCGCTGACCCGGGCGGGCGAGGTCCGGATCGAGGACGGCCGGCTGTCGCTGCTGACCAGTTACGGCAGCGAGATCGACAGCGCCCCGGTGGGGTCCGTACGGGCGGGTCGGCCCTGGTTCGCGAAGCCGGACGAGACGGTGGCCACGGTCAACGGGACCCGATACCGCCTGACCATGGACGGGCCACAGGACCGGGCGGCGGGCCCGGGGCGCTTCCTCGAAGCGCTGAAGAGGGCCGCCAAGAAGAGGTAGGCGCGGAGTGATGACACCCCGATGACCTGCGGTGGGTCGCCGCGAGTTGCGGGCCCCTCACCACTGGTTCACGCTGGTACCACCTCACCGAGGGTTTACCGGCGGTGACGCTGTGATCCAGCCCGCTGCCCTGCATTACCGCATGAAAGATCCGAATCTTCGTCTTCTTCCGGACCTACTTCGGGGAGTCGCAGCCGTGATCAGCGAGCCAAGCAGGCACTGCACGGTGGAGCTCCAGGCCCTGCCGTCGCGGATCGGTCAGGTCCGCAGAATCGTATCGGCGCATCTGCGCTACTGGCATCTCGATGCGTTGATCGACCATGCGGCGCTCGGTGTCACCGAGCTGCTGACCAATGTTCACCGGCATGCACAGCCGGACAAGAGGTGCACCGTCGAGATCGAGCTGCTGCTCGACCGACTCATGGTCTCGGTCCATGACCACGACCCGCGGATACCGGGATTCGCCGGTGGGACGGGGGTCCTGGGGGCCCAGGACCTCGTCGGGGTCGACGAGTTGGCCACGTCGGGCCGCGGTCTGGCCATCATCGAGGCGGTCAGCGAGAGCTGGGGCATCCGACCGCACGGCGATACGGGGAAGGTCGTGTGGTTCACCCTCTCCGCGCCGACCCCCGCGGTGGCCGTCCCCTCCCGCTCGCACGCCGTCTACGGCGCGACGACCGACGGCCCCTTCGTCGACCAGAGCCGCTTCCGCGGCGCGCACGGCACAGGGCTGGAGGGCGTGCCCTTCGGGTCCCCGACGGAGCCGGCCCGCGCCCCTGCGGTCGCCCGCTCGGTCCTCACGGGCTGAGTCGGGGCGGGGCGTACCGGAGCACTCGTATCGGATCCAAAATCCAAAATCCAAGATCCAGGATCCGATATCCAAGATCCGATACGGGTGCTCCGGTACGCGTGGTCCGGCGTCGGCGTCATTCCGTCGCGATGGCCCGCAGGACGTCCAGCCGGGCTGCCCGCCGGGCCGGGCGCCAGGCGGCCACGGCGCCCGCCGTCAGGCCGACCAGCGCCACGACGGCGAGCTGCAACGGCGGTACGGCGAAGGCGAACGCGCTGTCGCTCGCCCCGTCGGACGCCGTGACCAGCACCCAGCCGAGGAAGCCGCCCAGGACGAGTCCACCGGCGGTGCCGAAGGCGGCGACCAGGACGGACTCCCAGCGGACCATGGCCTTCAGCTGCGACCGGGTCTGTCCGACGGCGCGCAGGAGGCCGAGTTCGCGGGTGCGCTCGTGGACCGCGAGGGTCAGCGTGTTGGCGATGCCGAGCAGGGCGATCAGGACGGCCAGTGCGAGCAGTGCGTAGACCAGCGTGAGCATCATGTCGATGCCGCCCGCCGAGGCGGCGGCGTACTCGTCGCGGGTCTGCACCTCAGGGTTGCCGTACCTCTCGGCGACGTTCTCGACGGCGGCCTTGCCCGCGTCGGCGGAGACGCCGTCCTCGAAGGTCACGGCGACGAGCGTGTCGGAGTCCTGGGCGCGGTGCGGGGCCCATGCCTCGCGGCTGACGACATAGTCGCCGGCCAGTTCGGACTGCTGGTAGACGGCCCTGACGGTGAAGGTGTGCCGGCTGCCGTCGGTGAAGGCCAGTTCGGTGGTGTCGCCCGGCCGCAGGCCGGACTTGGCGGCCTCCGTGTCCGCGACGGCGATGCCGTCGCCGCCGAGGCCGTTCAGCGACCCCTGTACGTCCCCGAGGTCGAAGGAGCGGGCGAGCGCGCTCGGTTCGGTGACGGTCAGGGCCCGTCCCTCGCCGTCGATCTCCGCGACGCCCTGGCCGAGGCCGACGGCGGTCTCCACCTCGGGCAGTGCGGCGATCGCCGGGGCGAGCCGGGGGCTGAGCCCGCTGCCACCGGCGCCGAACGACGGCGTGCTGACGGCCACGTCACCGGCGAACGAGCGTGCCACCGTCTGGTCCATCGTCGCCTTCAGCGAGGCGCCGAAGACCGTGAAGAGCGAGACCACGGCGACGCCGATCATCAGCGCGGTGGCCGTCGCCGCGGTCCGCTTGGGGCTGCGCAGCGCGTTCCGGCGCGCGAGCCCGCGGTTCGTCCCGCGCAACACGCCGCCCAGGACCCGTACCGCGGACGAGGAGGCCACCGGGCCGAGGACGACGAACGCGGCGAGCGCGAGCACCGCACCGGCGGATGCGAGCCACAGCGAAGGGGTGGCGAGAACGCCGGTGAGCACGACCGCGATCGCGGCGAGCAGGAGTCCGGAGCCGGTGAGGACGCGCAGGCGCGAGGTACCCGACTCGTCCACCGCGGTCTCGCGCAGTGCGGCGAGCGGAGCCGTACGGCCCGCCTTCACGGCCGGCATCAGCGCCGAGCCGACGCAGACCAGGAGTCCGACGGCGAAGGGCAACGCCATCGACAGGCCGCTGATCACGAGGGCGCCCTCGGGGAACGGGAAGCCGATCGCCGGGAAGAGCGCCTGGAGCCCGGCCGCCACCCCTATGCCGCCGAGAAGCCCCGCGGCGGAGGCCACCAGGCCGACGGCCACGGCCTCGACGAGCGTCGAGCCGACGACCTGGCGACGGGAGGCGCCGAGTGCGCGCAGGAGCGCGTTCTCACGGGTCCGCTGGGCGACCACGATGGCGAAGGTGTTGTGGATCGAGAAGACGGAGACGAGCAGCGCGACTCCGCTGAAGACCAGCAGGAAGGTGGTGAAGAGGGTCAGGAACTGCCCGGAGATCATCTCGGTGTTCTCCGCGGCGGACTGCTCTCCGGTGATCGCCTCGACGCCCTCGGGGAGCACGGGCGCCAGCGCGTCGACCAGTTCCTGCTGCGAGGTGCCGGGGCCGGCGCGCACGAGGATGCCCGCCGCGTCGCCGGGCTTCGGCGTGAGGTACTTCTCGGCGTCGGCGCGGGTCATCCCGGTGTACGTCACCTGGCCCATGCCGTCCTCGCCTCCGAAGGTGGCGAGTCCGACGACGGTGACCTTCACCGGGTCGGGGGTGCGCAGGACCGTGGTGTCGCCGACGGACAGGTCGCCCGTCTCGGCGGCGCCCCGGTTGACGACGACCTCGCCGGACTTCTCCGGGGCGCGGCCTTCGGCCAGGGCGTACGGGTTGAGTTCCGCGTCCTCGATCCAGTTGCCGGCGAGGGTGGGCGGGCCCTGGCCGCCGATGGGGTCGCCGTCGGCGGCGACGAGTTGGCCGGCGCCTTCGATCCGGGGAACGGCCGCGGCGACGACGGGCACCTTGGCGATCGTGGCGGCGAGGGACGCGTCGACGGGGCTGCGGGTGCCCTGGCTCTCGCCCTCGACGGTGACCACGCTCGTACTGCGGACGACGGCGTCCGTACCGCTGCTCGCGTTGCCGAACAGCGAGTCGAAGCTCGCGCGCAGCGTGTCGCCCATGACGAGGGTGCCGGTGAGGAAGGCGACGCCGAGCAGGACGGCGGTGAAGGTGCCGACGAGGCGCCGCTTGTGGGCGCGCAGCGCGGAGAGGCTGAGCCTCAGCGAGGCTAGGGCGGCGTTCATGACCGGACCGCCCCCCGGGTGGCGGGGCCGCTGACCGCCGCTTCAGTGGTGGACCTCGCGTCGAACGCCTTCATGCGGTCGAGGACGCGCTCGGCCGTCGGCTCCGTCATCCGGTCGACGAGCCGGCCGTCGGCGAGGAAGACCACCTCGTCCGCGTGGGCGGCGGCGACCGGGTCGTGGGTGACCATGACGACCGTACGGCCGGTCCGGCGTACGGTCCGGCCGAGGAGCCGGAGCACCTCCTCGCCGGAGCGCGAGTCGAGGTTGCCGGTGGGTTCGTCGGCGAAGACGACGTCGGGGTTGCCGGCGAAGGCGCGCGCGACCGCGACGCGTTGCTGCTGGCCACCGGAGAGCTGGCTCGGCCGGTGGTGCAGCCGGTTGCGCAGGCCGACGGTGTCGATCAGGGCGTCGAGCCCTGCCCGGTCGGGGGTTGTTCCGGCGAGGTCCAGGGGGAGGGTGATGTTCTCGGCGACGGTGAGCGTCGGCAGCAGGTTGAACGCCTGGAAGACGAAGCCGATCCGTTCGCGGCGCAGCAGCGTCAGGCGCCGGTCGTCGAGGGCCGAGAGGTCGGTGTCGCCGATGAACGCGGCGCCGGAGGTGAGGGTGTCGAGCCCGGCGGCGCAGTGCATGAGGGTCGATTTACCGGACCCCGAGGGCCCCATGATCGCGGTGAACCTGCCGGCCGGGAAGTCGACGCTCACCCCGTCCAGGGCCCTGACCTCGGTGTCGCCGACGCCGTAGACCTTCACGGCGTCGACGACCCGGGCGGCACTCGCGGCCGCGATGGTGGTCGTGGTCATGTCGCACGCCCCTTCGGACCCGCGGTGCGACCGAACTGCTCCTCCAGGACGGTCAGCCGCCGCCAGTACTCGTCCTCGTCGATCTCACCGGCCGCGAAGCGGTGGCCGAGGAGCGCGATCGGGGACTGCTCGTCGTAGGCCGGGCGCGGTCCGCGACCGCGACGGCCGCGCATCCATCCGGTGCGGCGCAGGACGGTGACCACGGTCAGGATCACGGCCGCCCAGACGAGTGGGAAGAACAGGACCCAAGGGCCGGGTCCGGCGTGGGCGAGTGTGTTCATGTCTCTCAGCTCCTCGTGCGGGTGTCGCGTGGCGATGCTTCGAGACTCGCTCGCGGAGGGGGTCCGGGTCGTCGTACGGCCAGCGGCTTCGTCCGTACGACGTGGGGAGTACGGGCCGTGCTCACGGCTGCTCCCCGCACGTTCGGCAGCTCTGTACCTACTGGTATGTACACTGTCGCCATGACGACGTCCGACCGACTGATCGAGGCCACCAGGGAGCTGCTCTGGGAGCGTGGCTACGTGGGCACGAGCCCCAAGGCGATCCAGCAGGCCGCCGGTGCCGGGCAGGGCAGCATGTACCACCACTTCGCCGGGAAGCCGGATCTGGCGCTCGCGGCGATCCGTCGTACGGCGGAGGAGATGCGGGCGACGACGGAAGCCGTCCTGGGCGGCGGGGGTTCGGCGTACGCCCGCTTGGAGGCGTATCTGCTGCGCGAGCGCGATGTGTTGCGCGGCTGTCCGGTCGGGCGGCTGACCATGGACCCGGACGTCGTCGCGAGCGCGGAGCTGCGCGCTCCCGTCGACGAGACGCTCGACTGGCTGCGCGGCGGGCTCGCCGGAGTCGTCCAGGAGGGCCTGGACAGTGGGGAGTTCACCGGGCCCCTGGATCCGGCCGAGCTTGCGGCCACGATCGTGGCGACCGTGCAGGGCGGCTATGTGCTGGCCCGCGCGTCCGGCTCCCCCGCCTCCTTCGACACCGCCGTCCGCGGCCTGCTCGCCCTGCTGTCGACCCTGTCGGGCCGTACCGCCTGAGCGCGCACCAGAGAATCGGAGACCGCCCGATGGATGCCATGCAGTACGAGATCACCCTGCCCGCCGACTACGACATGGGGATCATCCGCGAGCGGGTCGCGACGAGGGGTCACCTCCTCGACGACTTCCCCGGTCTCGGCCTCAAGGCGTATCTGATCAGGGAACGGGGGGACGGCTCACCGGTGAACCAGTACGCGCCGTTCTACCTCTGGACCGCGCCGGAAGGGATGCACTCGTTCCTCTGGGGCCCCGGATTCCAGGGGATCGTGAACGACTTCGGCCGGCCCGTGGTGCAGCACTGGACGGGTCTCGCCTACGAGGAGGGGCCGGCGGCCTCGATGGCGCCACGGACCGCGACGCGCCGCCGGTCCCCCGTGCCGCTGGACCTCGCCCCGGCGCAGGCGGTGGCGGAGGCGCGCGCCCGCCACGCACGCGAGTCCCGTGCGGACGGCGTGGTGGCGAGCGCGCTCGCGATCGATCCGCGGCACTGGGAGCTGGTGCACTTCACCCTGTGGGCGCGGGAGCCCGCGGCTTCGGAGCGGGGCTCCGGCTCCGGCGCGAGCGAGCGTTTCCAGGTGCTGCACGTGTCGGAGCCGGAGCGGGCGGATCTGGCGGCTCAGCCCACCGGCACGAGCGTCAGATAGGCGATGCCGAGCACCCGGCGGTAGCCGTTGAGCCAGGTGGAACGCTGGCGGTCGGCCTTCTCACGGGTCTCGGCGGCGAGCGGGTGGTCGGGGTGGGCGGCCAGCCAGAGCTCGGTGTCGTTGCGGTAGCCGGACTCGAACTCCTCCCACTCGTCGGCGTCGGCCGTCTCGATCCACGCGGGGCGGAAGCCGGCCTCGATCGCCAGGTCGACGAGCGGTCCGAGCAGGAAGTGCTCACCGGCGTGCGCGCCGGGCCACATCCCGGCGAGCTCCTCGTCCGTCGGTGTGCGCTGCCAGAAGCCCTCGCCGAGGATGACCCGGCCGCCGGGCCGTACCAGGCGGCGCAGTTCGCGCAGGGCGGCTGCCGGGTCGTGCGGCTGGTCGGGGTCGCAGAGGGCCTGGCTGGAGCCGAGGCAGAGGATCGCGTCGACCGGCCCGCGGGTGGTGCCGAGCGCCGACTCCTCCACGAACTCGACCCGGTCCGCGAGTCCGCGTTCCTTGGCGAGGTCCCGGCCTCGGGCCAGGTCCTCGGCGTTGATGTCGATGCCGACGCCGGTCGATCCGGGCGCGGCCTCCAGGACGCGCATCAGCAACTCGCCCCAGCCACAGCCGATGTCGAGCACGGTGGCGGGCGACGCGGCGGCGAGCCGCTCGATCATGCGGGTGGCGCGGGCCTCGGAGAGCGGCCCGTGGAAGGTCAGGCTGCCGAGGCGCGGAGGAAGATCGTTATCGGTCATGGAGCGGAACGTTAGTGCGAGCCGTACCGTCCGCCCAAGCCGATATCGCGCGGAGGCCTTCACGCGGCGCGCGGGACCGTCCGGCGTGCGAGGTTTTCACGCCGCGCGGGACCGTCCGGCGTGCGGGGTCTTCGCGCCGCGTCGAACCGTCCGGTCCCTCACATCACCGGCCTGCCCAGAGCGGCCAGCGGGTCGTCGAGCACCGGCTGCCAGGCCAACTCCGCTGCGCCCACCAGGCTGTTGTGGTCGAGCGTGCAGGCGAGGATCGGCACTCCACCACTGCGACCCCACAGGCTGCGGTCCGCGACGACAGCGCGCAGTCGGTCGGGGTCGGCGTCGAGCAGCTCCCGGTGCAGACCGCCGAGGATGATCCGGTCCGGGTTCAGGATGTTCACGAGGCCGGCGAGACCGAGCCCCAGACGGTCGATCAGCTCCGCCGTCGCGGCCCGTACGCCCGGGTCGTCGGGGCTGGTTCGCAGCAGGTCGCGCGACTGCTGGAGCAGCGAGACCTCTGGTCCGGGGTCGCGTCCGGCGGCGGTGAGGAAGGCGAGCGGGTCGGTCTCGACGTCGAGGCAGCCGCGGCTGCCGCAGTGGCACGGGCGCCCCTCGGGGTTGACCGTGAGGTGCCCGACCTCGAGGGCGAGGCCCGAACTCCCGGTGTGCAGACGGCCGTCGAGGACGAGCGCGCCGCCGACGCCCCGGTGGCCGGTGGCGACGCAGAGGAGGTCCTTCGCGCCGCGGCCGGCGCCGTGGCGGTGCTCGGCGAGGGCGGCGAGGTTGACATCGTTGCCCGTGAAGGCCGGGCCCTCGATACCGGCGGCGCGGACGCGTTCCGCGAAGATCTCCCGTACCTGAGCGCCGGCCGGCCAGGCGAGGTGGAGCGGGTTGAGGGCGGTGCCCTCGGGCTCGGCGACGGCCGACGGCGCCGCGAGGCCCGCGCCGACGCAGCGGCGGCCGCTCTCCTCCAGCAGGGCGGCGCCGGCGTCCACGACGGCGCCCAGGACCTGGGCGGGGTCGGCGGAGACGGTGACGCAGCCGGGCGCGGTGGCCACGATGGTGCCGCCGAGGCCGACGAGCGCGGCGCGGAAGCCGTCGGCGTGGACCTGCGCGGCGAGGGCCACGGGACCCTTGTCGTCGACGGCGAGGCGGTGCGAGGGGCGCCCCTGGGACCCGGCGGCCGCGCCGGGGTTGGAGTCGACGCGGATGAGGCCGAGGGCCTCCAGTTCGGCGGCGACGGCACCGGCGGTGGCGCGGGTGACGCCGAGTTCGGCGGTGAGCACGGCACGCGTCGGCGCGCGGCCGGTGTGCACCAGCTCCAGTGCGGGCCCGAGCGCGCCGCGCCCCCTGTCCAGCCGTGTCTTGGTCGTCGTCGCCTTGCCGTTCATGGGGGCGAGTCTCCCATGATCGGGCGGTGGCGCGGTTTCGGCGGGTGCCCAGCGGGTACCGACGCGGCGGGAAACGGGAGGTGTCATGGCACGCTCCGACACGTCGGCCACCCGCGTCCGGGCCCTGCTGGAGCACGAGGGGCACGGGACGTACGCGGAAGAGGCCGGCATCCGGCTCAAGGACACCCCGCAGCCGCTGTACCAGCTGCTCGTCCTGGCCCATCTGCTGAGCGCCCGGATCCGCGCGGAGACGGCCGTCGCGACGGCCAGGGCGCTCTTCGACGCGGGGATGCGCAGCCCACGCCGGATGCGGGACGCCACCTGGCAGGAGCGGGTGGACGTACTGGGCGAGGGCGGCTACCGGCGCTACGACGAGCGGACGTCGACGCAGCTGGGCGAGGAGGCCGAGCTGGTCCTCGCGGAGTACGGCGGCGATCTGCGGCGGATGCGGGCGGCGGCGGACGGCTCCGTGGAGCTTCTGCGGTCGGAGTTGCAGGAGATGCCGGGCATCGGCCCGGCCGGCGCCGACATCTTTCTGCGCGAGGTCCAGGGAATCTGGCCGGAACTCTCCCCCTACCTGGACGAGCGCGCCCTGCGGGGCGCCCGGCGCGCGCATCTCCCCACGGACCCCGCCGCGCTGGCGGGCCTCGTGCCCCGCGAGGACCTGCCGCTCCTTGCCGCGGCGCTCGTGCGGGCGTCACTGAGAAGGGACACCGCCGACAGCTCGGGGTGAAGCCCCCGTCGGGCTCCCGGTCGGGCACTGCCGGTCCCGCGGATGCGCGCCGCCGATGTCCCGGTACGCGCGGCCGACGTCCCTGGTAGCCGCCGCCCGCGTCCCGGGTACGCGTCGGCGATGTCGCGGGCACGCTGCCATGTCGCGGACGAGCACCACCGACGTCGCGGATGCGCGCCGCCCACGTCCCGGACGAGCACCGCCGACGCCTCGGGTTGAATCCGTGTCCGCCGACCCCTATCCTGAGTTTGTGCCGCTACTAAACAAAGTACGGACGGCCGTACCGGGGGGCCCTGGCGGAGACACCGCTCCCTCCCTGTCCCGCCTCCGCACCGCCCTCACCCTCTTCTTCGCCCTCGACGGCTTCCTCTTCGCCGGCTGGGTGGTCCGCATCCCCGCGATCAAGCAGCAGACCGGGGCCTCCGCCAGCGACCTCGGGCTCGCGCTGCTCGGGGTCTCGGCCGGCGCCGTCGTGACCATGACCCTGACCGGGCGCCTCTGCCGGCGCCACGGCAGCCACGCCGTCACCGTCGCCACCGCCGTGCTGCTCTCGCTCTCCATCGCGCTGCCCGCCCTCACCCACTCCCCGCTCGCCCTGGGCCTCGTCCTGCTGGTCTTCGGCGCCGCGTACGGCGGCATCAACGTGGCCATGAACAGCGCCGCCGTCGACCTCGTCGCCGCCCTGCGCCGCCCCGTGATGCCCAGCTTCCACGCCGCGTTCAGCCTCGGCGGGATGGTCGGCGCCGGACTCGGCGGGCTCGTCGCCGGAAGCCTCGCCCCCGCGACCCATCTCCTCGGCCTGACGGTCGTCGGACTGCTCCTGACGGCGGTCGCCGGTCCCGTACTGCTCCGGCAGCCCTCCCCCGCCCCGCCGGAAGCGGTCGCCACCGCCGACCGACCCCGCGGGAAGGCCGGTTCACGCGGGCTCGTCCTCGTCTTCGGGGTGATCGCGCTCTGCACGGCGTACGGCGAGGGCGCACTGGCCGACTGGGGCGCGCTCCACCTGGAACAGGACCTCCACGCGCACCCGGGCGTCGCCGCCGCCGGCTACTCCCTCTTCGCGCTCACCATGACCGCCGGCCGGCTCTCCGGCACCGCGCTCCTCGAACGGCTGGGCCAGACCCGCACCCTCGTGGCGGGAGGGGCGACGGCGGCCGCCGGCATGGTGCTCGGCGCGCTCGCCCCGAGCGTGTGGGCCGCGCTGCTCGGCTTCGCGATCACGGGTCTGGGCCTGGCCAACATCTTCCCGGTGGCCGTGGCCCGCGCCGGAGCGCTCGCCGGCCCGAGCGGGGTCGCCGCCGCCTCGACCCTCGGCTACGGCGGCATGCTGCTCGGCCCGCCGTCGATCGGCTTCCTCGCCGACTGGTTCTCCCTGCCGGTCGCCCTGACCACCGTGGCCGTCCTCGCGGCGGGCGCCGCGGTGATCGGCTACGCCGCCCGGAACGCACGGGTGCCGGCACCGGCCGAGTAGCCGTACCGGAGCAGCCGCCCACCGGAGCCGTATCCCAGCAGCCACCCACGGCCGGCCGTCCACGGGAGCCGTACCCCAGCAGCCGCCCACGGTCGGCCGCCTACCGGAGCCGAACCCCAGCAGCCGCCCACTCGCAGTCGTCCACGGGCAGCGCGTCGCTCCCGCAGGCGGGATTCCACCCCTTCTCGCGCCCGCCCCTGGCACAATCCGCCGCATGGGGATCATGAAGATCGACGAGCACATCGAGGCCCTGGACGCGGCGGGCGGGGGCCTGGCGGACGCCGCGGCAGCGGCGGGCACGGACGCCGATGTGGCGACCTGCCCGGGGTGGCGGGTGCGGGATCTCCTGCGCCACACGACGATGGTGCACCGCTGGGCCACGGCGTTCGTCGCCGAGGGCCACACCTCCTACCACCCCGACGGCGGCGAGCCGGACCTCGACGGCGAGGAACTCATCGCCCACTTCCGTGAGGGCCACGCCCTGCTGGTCGCCGCCCTGCGTGCGGCGCCCGACACCCTGGAGTGCTGGACGTTCCTGCCCGCTCCCTCCCCGCTCGCCTTCTGGGCGCGGCGGCAGACGCACGAGACGACCGTGCACCGCGCGGACGCCGAGTCGGCCCTGCCGACGGGGGTTCCGGGCCCGGTCGACCCGGTCGTCGCCGTGGACGGCATCGACGAGCTGCTGCGCGCCTTCCACGCGCGCGGCCGCAGCCGCGTCCGCACACCGGAGCCGAAGACCCTGCGGGTCCGGGCGACCGACACCGGGGACGTATGGACCGTACGGCTCTCCCAGGAAGCGCCGCGCACGGAGCGCGACGCGGCGGGCCCGGCCGACTGCGAGCTGAGCGGTCCCGCCGACCGTCTCTATCTGACGCTCTGGAACCGGCTGCCGGAGGGCGCGGTGACCGTGACGGGAGACGCGTCGCTCGCGCGGCTATGGCGGGAGACGTCGGGCATCACCTGGTCGTGACGGAACGGCGCCGCACAACCGACCCGCCCGCGGAACGCGACCCAGGACCGCCCGAGACCCCGGACCGCCCGAGACCCTCGGCGCAGGGCCGCACCGCACCCGGAACGCGTAGCGGGATCCACCCCGAGACCCCGGCGCAGGGCCGCACCGCATCCGGAACGCGTGGCCGGATCCGCCCCGAGGCCCCGGCCCGTACCCGTACTCAGCCCAGCCAGCCCGGGCGTACCAGGCCCGACTCGTAGGCCAGGACGACCAGTTGGGCCCGGTCGCGGGCGCCCAGCTTCACCATCGCCCGGCTCACATGGGTCTTGGCCGTCAGGGGGCTGACGACCAGGCGCCGGGCGATCTCCTCGTTCGAGAGGCCGATGCCGACCAGGGCCATCACCTCCCTTTCCCGCTCGGTGAGTTCGTCGAGTCCTGACTCCCCGGCCGGGGCCTTCGAGCGGGCGGCGAACTCCTCGATGAGGCGCCGCGTCACCCCCGGTGAGAGCAGCGCGTCGCCCTCGACGACGGCGCGCACGGCCCGCAGCAGCTCCTCGGGTTCGGTGTCCTTGACGAGGAAGCCGGAGGCGCCGGAGCGGATGGCCTCGAAGACGTACTCGTCCAGCTCGAACGTGGTCAGCATGACCACCTTCACCTCGCCGAGGGCCGGGTCGCCGGTGATCCTCCGGGTGGCGGCCAGACCGTCGAGTCGCGGCATCCGGATGTCCATCAGGACGACGTCCGGGCGCAGTTCGCCCGCCTTCACCGCGGCCTCGTCACCGTCGGCGGCCTCCCCCGCGACCTCGATGTCCGGCTGGGCGTCCAGGAGCGCGCGGAAGCCGGCCCGTACCAGCGACTGGTCGTCGGCGAGCAGGACTCGGATCACGGGGTCTCCTTCGGGCGGGCGGGAAGGACGGCATGCACCCGGAAGCCGCCGTCCGGACGGGTGCCCGCCTCGATCGTGCCACCGAGCGCCGCGGCCCGCTCCCGCATTCCGGCGAGTCCGTTGCCGCTGCCGCCGCTGTCGCCGCCGGTCGCGGGTCCGTCGTCGTCGACACGGAGCTCGACGCCGCCGGACCGGTACGCGATGACGACGCGGGCGGTGCGGGAACCGGAGTGCCGGACCACGTTGGTCAGCGCCTCCTGCACGATCCGGAAAGCCGCGAGGTCGGTGCCGGGCGGCAGCGCCACGGGCTTCCCCTCGGTCGAGGTGCGCACGGTCAGACCCGCGGACGCCGCCTGTTCGACCAGTTCCGGGAGCCGGTCGAGGCCGGGCGCCGGCGTGCGCGGGGCCTCGCCCGGTGCCCGGAGGGTGGCGAGCACCTGCCGGACCTCGCCCAGCGCCTCCTTGCTGGCCGTCTTGATGGTGGTGAGCGCGATACGCGCCTGCTCGGGGTCGGTGTCGAGCAGGGCGAGACCGACGCCCGCCTGCACGTTGATGACGGAGATCGAGTGGGCGAGGACGTCGTGCAGTTCACGGGCGATCCGCAGGCGCTCCTCGTCGGCGCGGCGCCGCTCGGCCGCGGCGCGTTCGGCGCGCTGCTGCGCCCACTGCTCGCGGCGGACGCGGACCAGTTCGGAGGCGGCGAGGATCGCGACGACGAAGAGGGCGACGGGGATCTCCTGGCCCCAGGGCGCGGCGGAGTCCCCCTTCGGGGGCAGATAGCGGTAGAGCCAGTGGGCGAAGAGCAGATGCCCCACCCAGAGCAGGCCCAGCGCCCACCAGGCCGACCGCCGGTGGCCTTGGACGACCGCCGCGTAACAGGCGACGGCGACGAGGAGGAAGACCGGGCCGTACGGGTAGCCGGCGGCGAAGTAGCCCAGGGTGAGCGCCGCCGTCCCGAAGACCACGGGGACCGGGTGGCGGTGGCGCAGCAGGAGCAGCGCGGAGCCGACGAGCAGCAGCGAGCGGCCGAGGGCGTCCAGCGACTCCCGGTCCGGCTGGTTCCGCGCGGCGAAGCCGGAGCCGACCATCACGAAGACGGCGAGGAGCAAGGTGGACCGCCAGGGCAGCCCGGTCCCGGGCTCCCGTTCGGCCCACTGCCGCAGCCAGGGCGGGCCGGCCTGACTGCGGCGGGCCCGCGGCGGGCCGCCCTCGCCGTCTCTGCGCAGTTCGTCCATGCCCGCCACGCTAGACGCGGTCGGGCCGCGCGGGCGTCAGCCGGGCGTGGTGATCACACGTACTCCCGCCGGAGTACGCCGCCCGGCGCCCTGTCGGGAGCCGGCGCCTCGCTCAGGCCGATGCGGCGGTGGAGACGGCGCAGCGGCGCGGGCGCCCACCAGTTGGCGCGGCCCGCGAGCCGCATGGTCGCCGGCAGGAGTACGACCCGGATGAGGGTGGCGTCGACCAGGATGGTGAGGGCCGCTCCGACACCGAGTTCCTTGAGGAAGACGACACCGCCGGTCGCGTACGCGGCGAAGCTGAGGGCGAGGATTCCGGCGGCGGCGGTGATCAGCGGTGCGCTGCGGCGGATGCCCTCGACGACGGCACGATCCGTGTCGCCGGTCCGCTCGTACTCCTCCTTGATGCGAGCCAGCATGAACACCTCGTAGTCCATGGACAGTCCGTAGACGATGCAGAACATCAGGATCGGGATGCTCGGCTCGATCGAGCCGGTGGGGGTGAAGCCGAGCACCGAGGCGAAGTGGCCGTCCTGGAAGACGAAGACGAGGCAGCCGAACATCACCGACAGGCTGAGCAGATTGAGGACCGTGGCCTTGGCGGGGAGCAGCAGGCTGCCGGTGAGCAGGAAGAGGATGACGAACGTCGCCGCGAGGACGAGTCCGACGACGATCGGCAGCCGTTCGAGCAGGGTGGCGCGGAAGTCGGTGGTCTCGGCGGGGTAGCCGCCGACCAGGGCGCCGGGCGGACCGTCGGCGGTGCGGATCCGCTCCACGAACGCCGGCACGTCCCCGTACATCGCCCGCTGGGTCGGCACGACGGCCAGGAGGGCCGCGCCGCTCTTCCCGTACCGGGGCGGCTCCACGCTGTGGACGCCCGGGATGCGGGCGAGTCCGGCGGCGTACGCGGCGAGTTCCGTCCGGTCCACCGGCGAGGGCACGACGACATGCACGGTGTCGGTCGGTTCGGCGGCGAACTCCCGGTGGACGATCTCCGAGGTCGTACGGGAGGAGGTGCCGGCCGGCAGGGTCCGTTCGTCGGGGAGGCCGAACCGCAGGCCCAGGAGCGGAGAGCCGGCGATCAGCAGCACGCCGAGCACGGCTGCGGCGCTGAGCGCGGGACGGCGCAGGACGCGCAGGGCGATCCGGTGCCACAGGCCGCGCCCGGCCGAGGACGAGGCGGGGCGCTCCATGCGGTGGCCCCAGCGGGCAAGGGCGGCCGGCAGGACGAGGACGGCGCCGGCCACCGCCGTGAGGACGACGAGGACACCGGCGTAGGCGAAGGAGCTGAGGAAGAAGAAGGGGAAGACGAGGAGGGCGGATAGGGAGACGGCGACGGTGACGCCGCTGAAGAGCACGGTGCGCCCTGCGGCCGCGGTGGCCCGGACGACGGCTTCCGGCTGGGGGTGTCCGGAGGCGCGTTCCTCGCGGTAGCGGGTGATGAGGAAGAGGCTGTAGTCGATGCCGAGTCCGAGGCCCAGTACGAGCGCGATGTTGGCGGCGAAGGTGGAGACCTGGGTGAACTGGGCGAGCAGCCGCAGTCCGGCGAGCGTGCCGACGACGGACAGCAGCCCGGTCCCGACGGTGATCAGAGCGGCGGTGGTGCGGCGGTAGACCAGGATCAGGAGCAGGACGACGGCCGGCAGGACGAGTATCTCGGCGGTGAGGAAGTCGGCGCGTGCCTGCTCTCCGACCTGACGGGAGATCTCCTCCTGGCCGCCCACCTGGACGGTGAGCTCCGGTGTGGTGCGGGTCAGCAGGGGCGAGAGGGTGGCGAGCCGGGCACGGGTCTCGGTGGCGCTTCCTTCCAGCCGGGCGAGGATCAGGGCGCGGCTGCCGTCGTCGGAGCGCAGGGCGGGGCTCGCGCCGTTCCCGTACGCACGCGTGTCCACGACGCCCGGCAGGGCGGCGACCTCGTCGGCGAGGGCCCGCGCGGCGCGGGCGGTGGCGGGGGCGTCGATGTCACCGCCGCGGGCGGTGACGAGGAGGGCCAGGTTGGGGTTTCCGGTCGAGAAGTCCTCACTCAGGATGCGGGCGGCGGTGGCGGACTCGGTGCCGGGGGCGTCCCAGCGGGCGAGGTCGAGATCGGCCTGGGCACCGGCGCCGTACACCCCGAGGCCGAGGAAGAGGAGCAGTGCGGTGACGAGCACGGCTCCGCTGCGTCGGACCGCGAGTCGACCGAGGCGGGTGAGCGGAGCGAGGGGGGTGCGGGGGCCGGCTTGCGGCGACGGTTCTTGCTGCATGGGGCCACGTTCGGACGACGTACTGACCGGTCGCTGGAACGCCCGCTGGAAGATCCACTGGAAGATCCACCGGAAGGCAGGCGGCGGGATACTCTCGGCCCATGGCCGAAACGATCCGATGGGAACTCCTGGGACCGCTGCGGGCTTTGCGCGCAGGCGTCGAGGTGCCGCTCGGACCGCCGAAGCAACGGGCGGTGCTCGCCGTCCTGTTGCACCTCGACGGGCGGTCGATGGCGTACGAGAGCCTCGTCGACGCCGTCTGGGGGCCCGAAACCCCCGTGCACGTACGCAATCTCGTCCAGAAGTACGTCTCCGGGCTGCGCCGCGCCCTGGGCCAGGACGGTCCCCGACTGGAGTGGACGGGCAGCGGCTATCGGCTGACCGGGGCCCGGATCGACGACCTGTGCGAGCGGCGGGAGTTGCTGCGCAGCGCGATCGCGGCGCGGGAGGCCGGGGATCTGCGCCGGGCGGGGGAACTGGCGGGCGAGGCCGAGTCGTTGTGGCGCGGCGAGTACGCGGAGGGGCTGCCCGGTCCCTATCTGGAGGCCGAGCGGCGACGCTGGGCGGAGAAGCGGATGCTGGTCCTGGAGGCGCGCCTGGAGGGGGCGATCGCGCAGGGGCGGTACGACGAGTGCGTCCACGAGCTGGTGCGCCTGGTGGCCGCCCATCCGTTGCGGGAGCGGCCGGTGGCGCTGCTGGTCCTGGCGCTGTACCGGGGTGGGCGTTCCTCCGACGCGCTGGTCGCGTACGAGGAGGCCCGACACAGGATCGCGGACGCCATGGGCGCCGACCCTGGCCCCGCCCTGCGCGCCCTGCACGAGCGGATCTTGCGACAGGACCCGACACTGCTCGGCGGGGTCGCGGACATGGTGGGGCGGGGCCCGGCACAGCGGGGTTCGGCGGCCTGAGGCGGGGCTTCGGGCCAGGCCCGGGACAGCAGGCCCTAGGGCGTGTTGCGAAAGTCCCGCCTGCCCCGCGACGCTCCCCCAGCTACCGCTGGGAGGTACCCCCAGGCACGCACTCCCCCGTAGCCCTTCG
>NZ_JBHTTQ010000067.1:0-42037 GCF_042794475.1 Streptomyces sp. NPDC056527 | reverse complement strand
CCCGCGCCCGGGGGGCGCGGTCTTGGCTTTACCCCCCCCGCGGCGGGCCCCCCCCGGCGGCCCCGCCGCGCCGCCCCCCGGCGCCCCCACCACGGACATGCGACATCTGCGCGGCGCTCCGGCCGCCGGGGCCGCCACGGCCACCCGGGCCGGGCGCCACAGGGTGATGACAGCCTGCGCCGACGTGCCCCGGGCGGCGGACTTCCGGGCCGACCGGGATCGGCCTGGGGTCTGCCTGCGGTACTGCCCCGGGGTCAGTCATGCGGCGGGGCGAGATCGCCGCGCAGCCGCCGGGCACGAAGTACCAGCTCCAGTTCGAAGCGGCGGTCCGGGTCGTCCAGGTCCTCGCCCCACAGCTCACGGAGCTGCCTCAGCCGGTAGCGCACGGTCTGCGGGTGGACTCCGAGGCGGGCGGCCACCTCCGGGGCACCGCCCCGTGTCTCCAGCCAGGCCAGCAGTGTCTCGGCGAGACGGTGGGTGTGGGCCGGGCCGCCCGACTCGTCCAGCTGAGCCAGGCGCCGCCGCGCAAGATCGTCGATCAACTCCTCCGCGGGCAGCAGTACCAGGGCTTCGACGTGCTCGCCGCACTGCAGGAGCCGCCCTCGCGGCAGCAGATCCTGCTCGATCATCCCGACCGCGGCCTCGGCCCAGCGCAGCGACGTGACGGCCTCCGTCAGGGGAACCGACGGGCCGATCGCTCCGGACCAGCCGGCCACCGCCTGGTGCAGCAACTCCGCACGACCGGGGGCGTCCGGGTCCGGTACGACCAGGCGCGGCTGCTCGCCCTCCATGTCGAGCAGCACCCCGTCGCCCACGGCAGGGGCGACAGCCTCCAGCGCGGGGCGAAGCAGCACGGCGACCGCCACCTTCTCGGGCAGTTGCCAGCCCACGTCGGCCGCGCGGTCGGCGAGGAGGGCGGACGGATCCGTACGGTGCTCGGCCAGCAGGAGATCGACGAGAAGCCGTTGCCGGCGCAGCCGCTCTCCGGCCTGGCGGGCGACGGCCTCGGCGTACCCGCGTACCGACTGGGCCACCATGACGTCGAGGTACTCGAACGCGGACTCGGCGAGTTCGTACATGGCCGCGGACGGGATGTCGACCTGCTGGCCGATTTCGGCCATGCGCCGCCAGGAAAGGCGCACGCCCAGCCGGTAGATCCCCTGCAAGGAGTCCAGGCTGCGCCCTTGTGCGACCTCGCTGCGCCCGAAGTCCTGGAACACCTCGGGAAGGGCGCCAGGCCGGTCCGCTCCCGTGGTCATCTGCTCGACGAAGAGCTCCAGGGCATGCCGGATCGCCACCAGGGCCTTCGGCTCCCCGGACTCGTCGGCGATGAACACCAGCCCCGGATGATTCCGCCGGATCTCGGCCAGGATGTCCTCTGCCAGCTCGGGGACCTGCGCCAGGGCGCGGTCGGCGAACTCCTGAATCCGTTCTCGTGGCACGTCGTGCCACGCTGACGACGCTTCCACAACATCGCTCCCGGGGGTCCGGTCCACATCCGCTCGGTCACCGGCTCGCCTCTTCACAACCTAGCCCGCGCCGGAGCCCGGTGTGCCGGTCGCCCCGGGGGCGGATGGGTCGGGGAATGTGACGAGCGGCACATTCTGCTGCTCGGGTGTGGCGTCGAGAGCGGCGACGATTCCGAAGGCGGCGCCTGCGGCCAGAGCGGCGGAGGCGATGCAGGTCAGGAAGGCGGCGAGCAGTCTGGGCATGGGGATGATCGGCCTCTCAGTCGATGAGGTCTGTCACCCAGCGCGCCGGCCCGGTCCGGCGCGGTCAGTATGCGAGGCGCGTTGACAGAAGGTCAAGGGCCGCCTACTTTCGCCGTTCACCGTCACTGTTACTCCTGGGTAAGCCGCTCCTCCCCCTCTCGGGCAGGCCGCAATCCGTGCGTGTGGTCCCTTCCCGCGCAGCCCATGAGCCCCTCGCATATCGCACCCGTATCGGAGTTCCCGTATGCGTCGTTCAACATCACCTTTGTCCCTGATTCTGCTGGGTTCCGGCGTCTTTCTGCTGGTGCTCACCCAGCTCCTCGTCTGGTACGTGGAGCCGCGCGCGAAGCGCACTCCGACCGATGTGAACTCCACGACCGTCTTCAGCGGGCAGGGCAGCTATTTCGACACCGGGTCCGTCGCCACCGTGGACGACCAGACGATCACGATCACCCGCAACGTGCTGGGGAACGTGGCCGAGAGCGAGCGCAGCGGAAACGCGATCTGGGACGTGTCGACCCAGATCGATACGCCGAAGACGCTGCCGCTGGCCGACCCGCGGAAGTCCCTGCAGTGGACCACCGAACGCTGGGTGACCGACCGCCGGACGAACCTCCCGGTGCACTGCTGCGAGGAGAAGCCCGGGTTCGAGGGCGAGGCCTACCTGAAGTTCCCGTTCGACGTCGAGAAGCGGGCCTACACCTGGTGGGACAGCACCCTGGGCGCCGCCGTGCCGCTGGAGTTCGAGGAGGTCACCGAGGTCGACGGGCACGAGGGCTACCGCTTCGTCGGCACTGTCGAGGCCACCGCGACCGGCACCCGCATGGTGCCCGGCGTGCTGGTGGGCAGCACCAAGCCGGGCCAGGTGCTGGCCGAGGAGTGGTACTCCAACGCGAGGATCGAGCTGACCGTGGACCGGCGAACGGGTCGGATCATGAACGCGGCGATCGCGCCGACGAAGACGCTGCGGGCCCCGGGTTCGCAGAAGGACGCGGTCACCCTGCTGTCCAGCGAGCGGCTGGAGTTCACCGACGAGACCCGGCTCGAGCAGGTGAAGCTGGCCTCCGAGGACGGCAGGCGGTTGAAGCTGCTCGGCGAGACCGTCCCGCTCGCGGGCGGAGTCCTGGGCGGCCTGCTCGCCGCGGTCGGTGTCGTGCTGCTGATACGCGGCCGTCGGCGGCCGGAACACTCAGCAGAGTGACAAAGCGGCATGGGACCGGCGTCCCGAACTTGTCACCGGGCTGAGTAGCCGGAACGACGTGCCGAACGAAGACTGACGTTACCCCCGAGTAAGAGCAAGGTTGCCGGTGTGAGCGGGCTCCCACCCTCAGGAGTCCGTCACCGGTCAGGTGTCGAGACGGCCGCACGTCCACCGTCCGCGCCGCGGTTCACGCAGTACCCGCACACCGAGCCAGCCCAGCGCTTCATCCCCGGAAGCCCGGCAATCCCGCACCAGCCTGCAGCCCCACCGCCTGCCACCCCCCACCGTCTGTAGCCCTCACCAGCCTGCAGCCCTCACCCGTCTGCAGCCCCCACCCGCCTGCCGCCCCACCGCCTGCAGCCCCCCACCCCCACCCGCCTGCCTCCCGCAGCCGCCGAGTTGGAGCACCCCTATGCCCCAGCGCGCCTCCGCTCTGGCCCTCGGCCAGAAGCACTCCCCTTCCGTCCCCGCTCACCTCCGCACCGGCGGCCATGTCGCCGACTCGCTTGCCGCCGATCCGCACCTCGCATCCCCCGGGACGCCCCTGCCGCGTCGGATCACCTTTCTCGCCCGCCGTGACCTGGCCAACCAGGCGGCCGGCGGGTCGGAACTGCTCATCGACCGGATAGCCGACGGCCTGACCTCCGACGGCCACGAGGTCACCCTCGTGTGCGGCGGCCCGGCCGCCGAACGCGACTACCGGGTGATCTCCGCGGGCGGCGACGCCGGTCACTTCCTGCGGGCGAGGGCGATCTTCGCCCGCGAGGTGGGTGACTGCGACCTACTGGTCGAAGTGTGCAACGGCATGCCGTACCTGGCGCCGCTGTGGCATCGAGGGCCGACATTGTGCCTGGTCAACCACGTGCACACCGATCTTTGGCAGATGCGCTACCCGGGCCCGGCGGCACGGTTGGGACGCAGGCTGGAGCACTGGGCACTGGCCGGCACCCACCGCGACAACCTGATGGTCGCCGTCTCCGAGTCGACCGCCTCCGAGCTGCGCGGCATCGGTGTGGCCGCGGACCGCATCCGGATCGTCAACAACGGTGTCGAAGAGCCCGGCCCGCTGCTCCCCGAGGCGAAGGAACCTCTGTTCCTGGCCATCGGCCGACTCGTGGAGTACAAGCGCATCGACCTGCTCCTGAGGCTGTGGGAGCGGGTCCGCCCCGTCACCGGTGGCCGCCTCGTCATCGTGGGCGACGGCCCCGAACGGGAACGGCTCGAAGCCATGGCCGGCCCCGCGGTGACGTTCACCGGCCGGGTGTCGGACGCCGAGAAGCACCGGCTGATGTGCGAGGCATGGCTGCTGCTGCACCCCTCCCTGGTCGAGGGCTGGGGGCTGGTCGTCACCGAGGCCGCCGCACGGGGCACCCCCGCGATCGGATTCGACATACCCGGCCTGTGCGACTCCGTCGAGGACGGGGAGACCGGGGTACTCGCCCGGGGGGAGAGTTCGTTCGCCGCCGCGTGGTGCGCCCTGGCCCTCAGCACCGAGCGGCGCGCGGCCCTCGGACGTGCCGCCGCGCATCGCGCCAAGAGCTTCCGCTGGAGCGCGACGGTCCGTCAGTTCCAGGCGGTCGCCGCCGAGGCCGTGGCCCGCGCGGCCACCCCGGGACGCGGAAGGAGAGGCCATGACTGAGATCTCCGAACGCGGATTCAAGGATCCGTCGCTGAAGCGATCGGCCGCGCTCTTCCGGGCGTTCATGCGCGAACCCAGCGATCCCGAACGGTGCTACACCCTGCTGGCCCGCGACTCGGTCGCGCAGGTGGCACGTCATGTCGACCTGCCGGGCAAGATCGTCGTGGACGTCGGCGGCGGCAGCGGCCACTTCACCGAGGAGTTCCGCCGCCGTGGCGCGCAGAGCTACCTCTTCGAGCCCGACCTGCGGGAGTTGGGCGCTCGCGGCCCGGTCACCGAGAACGCGGTTCTCGCCGACGGGTATCTGCTGCCGCTCGCCGACGGGGCGGCGGACGTGTGCTTCTCGTCCAATGTGCTGGAGCACGTGTCGGACCCGCAGACGTTCATCAGTGAGATGGCGCGGGTCACCCGCCCCGGCGGACTGATCTACCTGTCGTTCACCAACTGGCTCTCCCCCTGGGGAGGTCACGAGACCGCGCCCTGGCACTACCTCGGGGCCGACCGGGCCCGCGCACGCTACGCACGGCGCACCGGCCGCGAGGCCAAGCACACGCTCGGCGAGAACCTCTTCCCCGTCCACATCGGTCCCACCCTGCGGCACGTCCGTGGCCGCGACGACGTGCAGGTCGTCACGGCGCGCTCCCGTTACTGGCCGTTCCTCGCGAGCACGATCACCCGGGTGCCGGGACTCCGCGAGATCGCCACCTGGAATCTGCTGCTGATTCTCAGGCGAAGCCCATGAGTCTGCGAAGCGAGGAACGGTCATGACCACTACGGTCCAGGCGCCCACCTGGGTGCCGCAGCCCGGCCCGACGCCGTCGGAGGCGCTCGGGGAGCCGCGCGGACGACGCCTGCTGTTCGGCTTCTGGGCCGTCGCGCTGGTGTCGTTCCTCGCGGTGTCACCGGGAAAGATGACGTTCGAGACGAAACTCGGCGTCGCCCTCGACCCCTGGCGCTTCATCGGCGACCTCGGTTCGCTGTGGAACGGCAACGTCGGTCTCGGCGGCATAGCCAACCAGTACATCGGCTATGCCTTTCCAGCACTCCCTTACTACGCGTTGATGGACCTGCTGCGGGTCCCGGTGTGGCTGGCCGAACGGCTCTGGCTGTCGATCATCGTGACCGCCGCGTTCTGGGGCGCGCTCAGGCTTGCCGAGCGGCTGCGCGTGGGCACGCCCGCGTCCCGGGTCGTCGGTGCGGTGGTCTACGCGCTGTGGCCCACCTTCACGATCGTCATCGGATCGACGTCCGCCGCCGCGCTGCCCGGTGCCCTGCTGCCCTGGGTGCTGCTGCCGCTGACCTCCGCGACGCTGAGCCACCGGATGGCCGCCGCGCGTTCGGCCCTGCTGATCCCCTTCATGGGTGGCGTGAACGCCGCCTCCACGCTGGCCGCGCTGCTGCCGGTGGGGCTGTACCTGCTCAGCCGCCCGCCCGGCCGGCGCCGGCGCGCGCTGCTGGGCTGGTGGATACCGGGCGTCGTGCTGGCCACCGTCTGGTGGGTGGTGCCTCTGCTCCTGCTCGGCATGCATGGCGAGAACTTCATGCCGTACGTCGAGCAGGCCGACACCACCACCGCCACCATGTCCGCGACCGAGCTATTGCGCGGCGCCGGCAACTGGGTGGCCTACCTGAACTTCGGTGAGGCATGGCTGCCGGCCGGCTGGGCCGTCGCGACCTCCGTCGTCACCATCCTCGGTTCGGCGTTCGCCGCCGCGCTGGGTCTCGCGGGCCTGGCCCGGCGGGACCTGCCGGAGCGCCGCTGGCTGCTGCTGACCGTCCTGGCCGTCGTCCTGATCACGCTCGCCGGGTACGGCGGAGCCTTCGGCGGTCCGTTCCACGGTGTCGTCCAGGACTGGTTGAACGGGCCGTTGAAGCCGTTCCGCAACATCTACAAGTTCCAGCCGGGACTGGCCCTCGCGCTCGCCCTCGGACTGACCCATCTGACAGCCGTGCTGTCCGAGAGCAGAGGTTCCCGCGCGCTCCGCGGCCGGCGCTGGGTGCCCGTGACCGCGGCGGTACTGGTACTGCCCGGCCTGGCGCTCCCGTACGTCAACGGCTCGATCCTGCAGCCCGGGGCGTTCACCAAGCTGCCCACGCACTGGGAGCAGGCCGCCGCCTGGCTCAAGGACAACGCCCCCCGCAGCCGGGCGCTGGTCGTCCCGGCGACGGCGCACGGCATCTACACCTGGGGTTCCCCCATCGACCAGCCGTTCGACGTGCTGGCCGAGACGCCCTGGGCACAGCGTGACTTCGTACCCTTCGGCACTCCCGGGGCACGCCGCATGACGGACGCCGTCGAGCAGGCGCTGCTGTCCGGCACCGAGGTTCCGGGGCTACGGGCGTACCTGGCGCGGGCCGGCATGCACGAGGTGGTCGTCCGTAACGACCTCGACCCCGACCAGATCGGCTACGTCCCGCCTCAGACGGTGAAGCGGACCCTGGAGTCGTCCGGCTACCGCAAGGTCGCCGGGTTCGGCCCGCTGGTGACCGGCGGACGCATCGCCGCCGACACCCCGCTCCAGGTGCAGGGGCTCTACCCGCGGCTCCAGGCCATGGAGATCTACCAGCCGCAGGACCGCGACGGGAGGCCCGATCGGGTCGCCGTCTCGGGCGTGGCCGACACGGCCGTGGTCAGTGGCGGACCCGAGTCGCTGCTCCAGCTGTCCGCCGACCCCTCGATGGCCGAGCGGCCGGCCGTACTCGCGGGGGACAGGCTTCCCCAGGGCGTGGTCGCTCCGGTGAAGGCGGTCGCGGACGGGCTGCGTCGAGCCGACACCCGGTTCGGCCTGGTCAACAACAACACCTCGTACACCTACACGGCGGACGAGCTCAATCACTCCGGCAGCCTGCAGAACCCGGGTGAGAAGCCCAAGCAGATCCTGCCGTCGGAGGGCACCGACCACCAGACGACGGCGGAGCTGCGCGGCGCCGAGTCCGTGACGGCTTCCAGCAGTGGCAACTGGCTGTTCCACCTGCCGCAGTACGACCCGGTGAACGCCTTCGACGGCAACCCGGACACCGCGTGGGCCGAGGGCAGCCCCGGCAGGCCAGCCGGCCAGTGGCTCAAGGTCGAGTTCTCCCGGCCGACCGACATTCCGGCCTCCATCCAGCTGACGCCCCTGCCGGGCGACGCCATGCGCGCGGCGCCCACGCAGGTGCGGATCGAGACCGACCGCGGTTCGGCCGAAAGCCCGCTGCAGACGAACGGCCTGCCGCAGACCGTCAAGGCTCCGTCCGGCGAGGCGTCCTGGATGAAGATCACCGTCGTCGCCGCGCAACAGGCACGACCGGGCCTGTCCGGGGCCGGCTTCTCCGAGGTGTCGATCCCGGACGTGCAGGTGACCCGCATGCTGGTGCTGCCTGACGACGCGGAGCGCACCGACGCGGCGACGACCGTGTACTCCCTGCACCGGGGCACCGACGCGGGCGGTCTGTCGCCCGTATCGGCCGAGGTGGGACTGCACCGGCGGTTCACCACCCAGCAATCGGGGGAGTTCAAGGTGTCGGCGCGAGCCGTCGCGGTACTCGGCGGCCCGTTGGACGAACTCCTGGACCGTTCGGCTCCGGGATCGAAGAACCGGCTGACGGCCTCCGTGGACTCCACCAGTCGCAACGGCTCGTCACTCGGCGCCCGCAACCTGGTCGACGGTGATCTGACGACGGCCTGGATAGCGGGCGACCGGCCGGTCGTCCACCTGAGCTGGCCCAAGAAGAAGAAGATCGACGAGATCATCCTGGCGCCGGCGGGTGGGGTGTCCACCCGGCCCGAGCAGGTGATGATCAGCTCCCCGGACGGCGCCGCCGTGGCCGACGTGGACGAGAACGGGCGGGTCCGCTTCCCGGAGATCGAGACGAACCGGCTCGACATCACCATCAGCAGGGTCGCCCCGCTCACCGTCCACAATCCGGTGGCGAACGCGCAGTTGCAGCTGCCGGTCGGGCTGAGTGAGGTGCACGTTCCCGCACTCGCGGATCTGCGGGTGCCGTCGCCGAAGCCGACCGCGCGCTTCTCGCTGCCGTGCGGCAAGGGACCGGACCTCGCCGTGGGCGGTGTCCTGCACAAGACGAAGGCCTCCGGCCTCGTCAGGGACCTCACCGAGCGGCGGCCCGTGACCGTCACCCTCTGCGCGGGGGACGAGAAGGACGGCACTCTCGAACTCCCGCCCGGCGACCACGAGGTGGAGGCGGGTGACGCGGGCCCGTTGGCGATCACCGACGTCACGCTGACCCGGGGCACCCCGCAGGCGATGGCGGGAGCGGCGGGTCGCGAGGCCACCGTCACCAGGTGGACCGACGACAGCCGGACCGTCTCCGTGTCGGCCGGCTCCGGCGAGGCCGCGTACCTGCGGACCTTCGAGAACGCCAACGACGGCTGGAAGGCCATGCTCGACGGCACCGAGCTGGAGCCGGTGCGCCTCGACGGCTGGCAGCAGGCCTGGGTGATACCGGCCGGGGCGTCCGGCACGGTGACCATGGAGTTCGAGCCCTCCGGGCCGTACAGGACGGCCCTGATCGGCGGTGCGATCGCGCTCGTCGCCCTCGTCGCCCTCGCCTTCGTGGGCCGTCGGCGCGACGCCGGTGAGGCCGACGCGAGGCTGCCCGAACCAGCGGCCCCGGGGATGCTGCTCGGGACGCTCGCGCTGACCGCGGTCGTCGCGGTAGTGGCGGGGCCGGCGGCTCTGGTCGTGCCCGTGCTCGCTGTGGCGGCGCGGATACGGCCGGCCGTTCTGGTGCCGATCGCGGCGGCGGCGATGGCCGGAGCGGGCCTCGTCGCGGCCGTGGGCGCCGGGGAGCCGGTCGCCGCAGGGGAGGGCGCGTTCGGCGGCGTGGCGCAGGTGCTGGCGCTGGTGGCACTGGCCGCCGCGCTGGTGACGGCGGTGAGGCCGGAGTCCGTGCCCTCCGGACACGGGCATGACGACGGACATGAGGACGACGACGATTCCGAGGCGCCGCAGGCCGGACCGGTCGTCACGGTCAGGCCGCGCAGCACCGGCGACGGGCACCGGCCCGATCCGCCCCTTGGGCGGCGCGAAGGAGGTTTCCCCTCGTGACCGCGCCGTGGACCGCCGCCCGGAGGGGGACGGCGACCCCTCCGGGCGGGGTCCGCATTCCCTTTCCGACCGTCGACGAGGTGTCCCGGCACTGCCTCGACGACGACGAACCGGAGAGCGTGCACATCGAGGTCCATCTGCCGGGACGGCTGGACCCGGCACGGCTGCGGGTCGCCTTCCGGCGGGCGCTGCTGGCGCATCCCAGGGCGCTGATGCGCGAAGTGCCCGGCCGTCGGCACCGCCGGTCCTTCGCGTGGGAGCTGACCGATCGACCGGACGGCGACCCGGTGAGCCTCGCGGGACGGGGCCTCGACGCGTTGGCGCGGGCCCGGACCCGCGCCCTGAGCGAATGCCCGCCGCTCACCCTGTCTCCGCCGCTGCGCCTGGAAGTCGTCGAGGTGGACGGGGAAACGGCCGCCCCGGAGCCGTCGGCGGCGGGCGTGGCCTCCGAGACCGGGACCGTGCTGCTGCTGACGATGCATCACACGGCCCTCGACGCGCCGTCGGGGCTGCGGGTGCTCGCCACGACCGCCGAACAGTACGGCGGCGTGGCCGGCCTCCCGGTCACCGGGCGGGTCCGGCCCGGACGCTCGGGTCCGGCTCCGATCGGGACCGGCGGCACCGGCCGCGCGGTACGCGCGCGCCCCGTACGCGTCGCGCCGGACTCCCGCCCCGGGCCGGTACGCGCCCGCGCCGTGGGCAACGGCATGCTGCAGGCGGACCTGCCCGTTCCGCGGCGCGCGGCGCGGAACGGAGTCCTCCAGCCCTGGACCGTCAACGACCAACTGCTGGTCGCCGCATCGCTGATGGTGGGCCGCTGGAACATCTCACAGGGCCGGCCGGCCGGTCCGGTACGGATGACGATGCCCGTGGACGACCGGCCGCGCGGGGCGGAGATGCCGATGGGCAACGGAACCCGCCTCGTCGAGGTGCCCATGACCTCCGAGGACCCGCGCGACACCGACCTGCTGCTCGGTGCACGGCCGGACCCGGCAGCCGTGGCGCGGTTGCTGCGCACCACGGCCCGGCGAACCCACGCGCTGAAGTCGGCCCATGGCGCCCCCCTGGGTGCCGGGGCGAGTCTGCTGACCGCACCACTGCTACCGGTCGGCATCCGAGGCGTGCTCACCCGTGGCGCACGGCGGGCGGCGGCGTCATGGACGTCGACGGCGCTGGTCACCAACGTCGGACGCGTGCCGTACGCGCTGGACTTCGGCGACGCCGGCCGGGCGACAGCCGTGTGGTTCTCCGCACCGGCGCGGATGCCGCGCGGGTTGAGCGTGGCGGCGGCTTCCACCGGCGGTCGACTGCATGTGTCGCTGCGCTGGTCGCGGGCGCTGCTCGGTGACGCTGCCGGCGCGGATCTGGTGGGCCTCTTGGAGGAGTCGCTGGCGGCGACGTCGCTCACCTCGGCTGTGGACAACCCGCCGGGGGCGGGGCCGGGAGTCCGCATCCCAGCGGTGGACACCACCGCCGCGGACGCCGAGGCGTCCGCGGCCCGGGATCACGCCCGGAGCCCGGACGGGCCGTACCACCGTGACACACCGCATCCGGACCCGACACCACGTGGAGCCCGCTCCACCCGAGACAGCTGGAAGAGGCCGTCATGACCGTCTCCGCCAAGGGTTCCACAGCGACCGGCAAGTCGCCCGAGGCGGCGGTGACTTCGCCGAGCCGACCGGTCCCCGGGCTGCGGGACTTCTACGAGAACCCCACCGTTCCCGTCGCCTCCGGGGAAGCCCGGACACTGCGCCAGGCCCGGATGCTGGCCGATGCGCTCGGCCCCGTGGGGCCCGGCCGCCCGGCCGCGACCGTGCTCGACGTGGGCTGCGGGGATGGCTCGGCCGGAGCGACCGCGGCCCGCGTCCTGGACGGGCACCGCATCGTGGGGATCGACTGGTCGCAGGACGCGCTGCGCCGGGCGGCCACCCACCTGAGCCAGGTCGTCCGCGGAGAGCTGACCGGCAGCGGGCTGCCGTTCGCCTCCGGAAGTGCCGACGCCGTGCTGTTCAGCGAAGTCGTCGAGCACCTCGTCGACCCCGACAGTGCCCTCGACGAGCTGCGCAGGGTGTTGCGACGCGGTGGGCATCTGATGCTCTCGACGCCCAACCTCGGCGCTTGGTACAACCGCGCCCTGCTGCTCGCCGGAGTCCAGCCGGTGTTCTCCGAGGTGAGTCTGCGCCGTATCCACGGCAGACCGGGCAGCGAGGTGGTGGGTCATCTGAGGCTGTACACGGCGCGTGCGCTGCGCGAGTTCGTGGCGGCGTCCGGGTTCGAGGTGGTGTCGATCGCCGGTGCGCCGTTCCACGGAGTGCCCCGCCCGCTCCGCCCGCTGGACCGCCTGGCCTGTGGGCTGCCGTCCCTCGCCTCCATCCTCCTCGTGCATGCGAGAAAGGTGTAGCCCGTGGTGTGGGGTGTGATCGCCGCGCTGGTGGCGAACGTCCTGTACAGCACCGGCTTCGTCCTGGAGAAGCGGGCGCTCGCCGGCATGCCGCCGTTGAGCGCCGCGCAGCCGGGCCGGGCCCTGATCCTGCTGGCCCGCAGGCCCTTGTGGATCTGCGGGGCCATGGCGCTGGCCCTGGGGTTCGCCGCGCAGCTGGCCGTCTACCGCACACTGCCGATCGCCGCCGCCCAGGGTTTGTTCCTGGCCGGTCTGGTCCTCCTGCTGGTGCTCTCGTCGGTGGTGCTCGGTGAGCGCCCCTCCGGCCGTGAGCGGCGCACGGTGGCCGTCATCGGTCTGGCCCTGGTGATGGTCGTGGCCTCGCTGTACGGGACCAGCGAGGAGATCAGCCGCAGTGCGCCCACCGGCATCCTGCTGGCGCTGTGCGTGCCGACCCTCGCGGCCGGGCTGGTGCTCTACACGGCCGCCGAGCGGCGAGCCCGCCGGCGCCATCGGCAGCCGACCACCGGAGTGGCCTACGCGGTCGCGGTCGGTCTGATCTACGGCGTCAGCTCGCTCGCCATCAAGGGCGTCTCCGGGCGTCTGGACACCTCGGACCTCCCGGGCTCCGTGCCGGCCCTGCTCGCCTCCCCGTACCCGTACCTCCTCCTGCTGACCGGGGTCAGCGGACTGGTGCTGTCGCAGACCGCGCTCCAGCGCTGCCGGGCGTCACTGATCGTCCCGGTGTGCTCGACGGTGACCTGCGTGTTCACGATCGTGAGCGGCACGATCGCGTTCGACGAACCGCTGCCCGACGACTCGTTGCGGCTGTTACTGCGCCTCGGCGGCACCGTGCTCGCACTGACGGTCCTGCTCACCCTGCCGCGACACGACGCGGATACCCCCACTTCCGAAGGAGCACGGTCATGAATCCCGACAACCCGCTGCTGAAGATCCTCGCCTGCCCGCTCGACAAGGGTCCGCTGATCCTCGACGAGATCGGGGGCGCTCTCTACAACCCGCGTCTGCGCCGCCGCTATCCGATCGTCGACGGCATTCCGCAACTGCTTCCCTCTTCCGGTGTCCCCGCCGTCGACGAGGAACCCGCGGTCGAGAACAGGCACGAGGTGTCCGCCGGACCGTCCGACTCCGCCGGTCGGGACGGCGCCTGAGCACGTGCCCCGTGCCCCGTACGCGCCCGGCGTGCCCGCCCGGCGCCCGCGGGGCACTCTGGAGGCATGGCCCGAGCCAACGACCAGGTCGAGGCGCTGCTCCGGGAGTACGCCGAGTTCATCGCGATCCGGGGAGGGGAGGCCTTCAAGGCGAGGGCCTACGAGAAGGCCGCACGTGCCGTCGGCGGCTACCCGGAGGACGTCTCCACGCTGGACGCCAAGGGGCTGCGTGAGATTCCGAACGTCGGCAGGTCCGTCGCCGACAAGATCCTGGAGTACCTGAAGACCGGCCGTATGTCCGTCGTCGACGAGGCCAGGACGGCCGTGCCGGCAGGAGTGCGCGAGCTGATCGCGATCCCGGGGCTGGGCCCCCGCAAGGCCATGGTCCTGTACGAGGAGCTGGGCACCACCACCGTCGACCAGTTGATCGACGCCATCCACCAGGAACGGCTGCGCGACCTGAAGGGCTTCGGGGAGCGGACCGAGGAGAACATCCTGCACGGCATCTCCGTCCTGCGGAGGGCCGGCGAGGGCCGGATCCTCGTCAGCGCCGCGATGGACATCGCCGAGCAGCTCGTCGCGGAGCTCTCGGAGATCCGCGGCTGTGTCCGATGCGCGTACGCGGGGTCCCTGCGCCGAATGAGGGAGACCATCGGCGACATCGACATCCTGGTGGCGGCGCGCCGGTCGGCCCCCTTCATGGAGGCCCTCGTCGCGCTTCCGTCCACGGCCGAGGTCATCGCGCGGGGTGAGAAGAAGACCTCCGTACGCACCACCGCGGGTCTCCAGGTGGACCTGCGGGTCCTTCCCCCGGACTCCTGGGGCGCGGGGCTGCAGTACTTCACCGGCTCCAAGGCGCACAACATCCGCACGCGCGAACTCGCGGTGCGCCAGGGCCTCAAGCTGTCGGAGTACGGACTCTTCGACGCCGAGAGCGGCGAGAGCCTCACGTCCGCGACGGAGGAGGCGATCTACGACAGGCTCGGACTGCCCTGGATCCCGCCGGCGCTGCGCGAGGACCGCGGCGAGATCGAAGCCGGGCTGCGCGGCGAACTCCCCGAGCTCCTGACCGAGAAGAGCATCCGCGGCGATCTGCACACGCACACGGACCTCACCGACGGGCTGGCCCCGCTGGAGGACATGATCGCCGCCGCCGCGGCACGCGGATACGCCTACTACGCCGTCACCGACCACGCCCCGAACCTCTACATGCAGCGCATGACGGACGAGAAGATCCTCGCCCAGCGCGAGCGGGTACGCGCACTCGACGGCGTCCACCACAGGATGCGGCTGCTGCACGGCACGGAGCTCAACATCGGCCCGGACGGCTCGTTGGACTGGCCCGACGAGTTCCTCGCGGACTTCGACATCTGTGTGGCCTCGGTCCACTCCCACTTCAACCAGAGCAGACGGGAACTCACCCGCCGGCTCATCCGTGCCTGCGAGAACCCGTACGTCGCCGTCATCGGCCATCCCACGACCCGACGGATCGGCAAACGCCCGGGCATCGACGCCGACTTCGACGCGGTCTTCAAGGCATGTGCGCGGTCGGGCACCGCTCTGGAGATCAACGCGCACCCCGAGCGGCTCGACCTGTGCGACGAGGACGTCCTGCGCGCGAAACGGTACGGCGTGAAGTTCGCCGTGAACTCCGACGCGCATGCCATCACCCATCTGCCGTACATGCGCTACGGAGTGGCGACGGCCCAGCGCGGCTGGTTGACGACGGACGACGTCATCAACACCTGGCCGCTGACGAAGCTGCGGCGGTTTCTGGGCAAGGGAGGCGGGCGCAGGAAGGGCGGCTGAAGCCCGAGTGCGGCGGGCCTGCTCCTGGGACGAAGCCCCCTCATCGCTCCGTCCCCCGTCCTTCACATCCGACTCGGCAGCCCCGATCGGGCCACTGCTGTTACATCTTCACGGAATGGGCACCGTGTGATGGCCGGTCGGTCCGGACGCCTTCTCAGCGACCTCACGCCCGGATTAAGATTGCTCTGCGTGCCGGTCGACTCGCGGTGTGTGGTGCAGGGGTGTTGTCGTTCGTGACCGGTCTCGCATCTCGTCATCGGATCCGTGACTCATGGAATTGGGTGACCCATGCCGCCTCGACTTGTCGGCCATCAAGGCTCTCTGGCAGGACAGAACTACCCGATCGGCGCCACACCGGTAACCCTGGGCCGCAACAGCGACAACAGTGTCGTGATCACCGGGGGGAACGTCTCACGCTTTCACGCCGAGGTGCGTCGCGAGCGCCATGGATTCGTGCTGTACGACAGCGGCAGCAGTAATGGAACGCGCGTCAACGGGGTCCGTGTGACATCGCACGAACTGCAGCCCGGAGACCTGGTCGAGATCGGCACCGAGACCTTCCGCTTCGAAGCGGCCGACGCGATGGAGACCATCCTCGACCTCTCCGTGCTGCGGCCGCTCACTCCTTCCAGGGCGACGCTGGCGGCAGGGCCCGTGCTCAACGTCACGGTCACGGGCGGCGGTCCCGTCGGCCTGAGTTTCGCTCTGCTCCTGGAACACCTCATGGGGCAGCGCGTGGCCATCACCGTGTACGACGGCCGGTGGGTCCAGGACGGTGCGAAGGTCGTCTGGAAGAGCGAGGGGCAGGGCAACGTCAGGCGGCAGCAGGTCGTCACCGTGCAGAGCCGCCAGTACCTGAACCTCCCCGAAGAGGTGCAGGCGCGGCTGTTCCGCGGCGACGCCTACTCCGAAATGTGGCCGGTGGGCCCCGATTCGCTCCGTGGCTACAACCCGAGAAACCTCCGGATCGCCTACATCGAGGACACCCTCCTCGAATTGGCCAACGAAAAGCCGGATCGGATTCGGCTGGTTCCCGAGGCGTTCGACCCGGCCGAGTACCACAAGGCCGAATCCGAGGACCACGTGCTCGCCGTGTGCGAGGGAGGCCGCTCCCGGACACGGGAGTATTTCACCGACAAGTTCGGCAACGCCGACAAGTCCATCTACTCGCTGCACGGCCAGCACATTCAGGATGTCGTCCTGGGCCTGCGCGTCAAATCGACTCTGACGGATCCCATGACGGTCCTGCTGACCGTGGCTCAGAACCGCTTTCTCCTCAATGCCCTTCGCGGCGAAGGGTTCCTGAACATGCGGCTCACCGATGCCGAGGCCGCGGAAGTGATCGGTATCGATCCGGTGCGGCACGTGTTCGAGGATTGCATCGCCTCACGCCCGTGCGTCATGGGGCGGGACGATCACGGCGACTTCCAGTGCTCGACGCACAGCACGCTCTTCCTGCCCGCGATGGTCAGGGGTTCGGCCCTGTGGAAGCGGGTGTTGCAGGGGCTGGCGCTGTTCGGTGTCGCCGAGAGGGACCTGAGCGCCGTCACGGCCTTCCGGCTCGACATGGTGCAGCGGCCCAGGTTCACGACCCGGCTGCGCTCGGCCACGTCGACCACCCCGGGGACCTACGGGTTCCTGCTCGGCGACGCCGCCAACGCCATCCACTTCTGGCCGGGCCGCGGGCTCAACAGCGGACTGGGCTCGGCCATCTCGCTGGCTCGATCCCTCAACGGCGCATGGACCGGAAGGCCGTTCCGGGACGCCGACTTCGCACGCCACGAGGCGGCCATGTCCATGCTCCAGTACCGGCACAAGAGCCGAGCCTGGAACACGATGATCACCACCGACGAGAACGGCGTCAGCTGTGCGATCAAGGAGAAGATCGCGCAGAGCATCGAGGAGTCGGAAGGGAAGGACCTGGACAGGAACACGGACACCGACGCGCTCATGGAACGGCTGCGGGGGATCCGTGACCGGCTGTCGTCGCGCGTTCCCGGCATGCCCGACGACTCGACTCTCCGGGACCATCTGGAAACCCTCGACTCCGGCACCTTGCGGACCCTGTTGGAGAGCGGGGCGTGGGACACCCTGATCGTCGGGGGCGAAGAGGTGGACATCGACATCTTCTACCGGCAGGACTCGTCGGCCACGCCCGCCCCCGAGAAGGCTCCCGCCGCGACGTGATCACGGAACGGGTGCCGGGGCCGAACCACCCCCGGCACCCGCGGGCTTGCCCGGGTGAAACGGGCATGGACCGCCCTCACTCCGTGGCCGAGGCGCCCGCGAGCTCTCCTTCGAATCCGGACAGCAGGGCGTCGAGAGCGAAGTCGAAGCGTGCGTCGGCCGCGTCCTCGCCCGCCTCCCGGGCGGCGGCGACCAGCAGTGGGTACGCCGTCGGGTCCAACGAGGCCAAGCTCCCCGCTCCGTCGATACGGCCGGCGTGGGCGGCGGCGTGTCCGACGGCGAAGCTGGTCAGCGAGTAGAGGACGTCCAGGGTCCTGGGCAGGGAGAAGCCCGCCTCGTGCAGCATCTCCACCACGGCCTCAAGTGTCCGCAGATTACGGGGCGTCAAGGCAGGCCGGGACAGCAGCAGCGGCGCGGCATGCGGATGCGCGCCGAGCGCGGCGACCAGGGCGTGGGCGTAGGCGCTCAGATCCTCCCGCCAGGTGCCGGCGCCGAACTCCGGGGGTACGGCCTCGGCGACGACCTGTTCGATCATCCCGTCCAGCAGGGCGGTCTTGTTCGGCACATGGTGGTAGAGGGTCATCGCCTCGACGCCCAGTTCGGCTCCGAGCCGCCGCATCGACAGAGCCTTGAGCCCCTCCTGGTCGACGAGTCGCAGCGCCGCCTCCAGCACGGCCTGCCGAGTGAGCCCCGCACGCTGCCCGCGAGCCCTGTTGGCCGCCATGGCCCCCTCTTCTCCGTGCCGGAAGCACCACGGACCGATTGACGATTCTTACGCTGTAAGTATAACGTCCCGCAGCAGTCTTACGTCGTAAGAATCGATGGGTCGGAAGGCCCGGTGGGGACGAGAGGACGAGCGGACGATGACCATCACCGAGCCCTCCGAGGCGAAGGAACGATCCCCGCGGCCGCCGGACGACGCCGGTCCCGCCCAGGACCCAGCTCCGGAGGGGCGGGGCGCGGCGGGGCTGCTGCGGCCGTACGCGGGGGGCTTCGCCGCCGTGATGGCCCTGCAGGTCATCGGCGCTGTGGCGGGGCTGGCACCGCTGCTCGCGGTCGTCGAGCTGGGTCGACTCCTGCTTCAACCCGGTCCGGTGGACCATGACCGCGTCCGACTCGTCGTGGTCGCGGGCTCGGTCGGTCTGCTCGTCAGGCTGCTGCTCACGGCCGCCGCGGCGGGCATCGGCCATCTACTCGACGGACGTGTGCAGTTGGAGTTACGCCGGCAGCTGGCCGCACGCCTGGGTCGAGTGCCGATCGGCTGGCTCTCCCGCAGGCACGGCGGCGAGCTGGCCAAGCTGGTGGGCGACGACGTCGGCGCCGTGCACCCGTTCATCGCCCACACCCCCGGCGAACTGGCCTCCGCCTTCGTCGTGCCGCTGGTGTCGCTGGTCTACCTCTTCACCATCGACTGGCGGCTGACGCTGATCACGCTGATTCCGGTGGTCGCGGCGGTGGCGCTGGTGCCGCTCATGATGACCCCGGCCCGCCTGCGCGAACAGGAGGACTTCGACGCGGCGATGGCGCGGATCGCACGCTCCGTCGTGGAGTTCGTCCAGGGCATCGCGGTGGTCAAGGTCTTCGGCGGGGGCGAGCGCGCCCACCGTGAGTTCCGGGCCGCCGCCGACGACTTCGTCGCCGTCTTCCGTCGCTGGGTGCACGGGATCTCGCTGCCTGCCGCGGGAATGCAGCTGGTCCTCTCGCCGCCGTTCGTGCTGCTGACCGTCCTGATCGGCGGTACGGCACTGATGACCGGTGGGGGGACGGCCCCGGCCGACCTAGTGCCGTTCCTGCTGCTCGGACTCGGACTGACCGCCCCGGTGGCGGTGCTTGGGCACGGCTTCGACGAGCTGCAGGCCGCCCGCCGCGCGGTCGGCCGGATCCGCGAGGTGCTCACGGTGCCGCCGCTGCCCGAGCCGGCGCACCCGATCGCGCCGCGCGGCCACCGGGTGGAGCTGCGCGACGTCCGCTTCGCCTACGAACCGGGCCACGACGTCCTGCGCGGGGTCGACCTCGTCCTGGAGCCGGGGACGGTCACGGCGCTCGTCGGACCGTCGGGAAGCGGCAAGTCCACGCTCGTCCGGCTCCTGCCGCGGTTCGTGGACCCGACGAGCGGCTCGGTACGTCTGGGCGGTGTCGACCTGCGCGAGCTGGGCAGCCGGGAGCTGTACCGGCGGGTCTCCTTCGTCTTCCAGGACGTCCACCTGCTGCGTGCCTCCGTCGCGGACAACATCGCGCTGGCGGTCCCCGACGCCCGCCCGGAGGAGGTGGAGCGTGCCGCCCGTCTGGCGAACGTCCACGACCGCGTCCTCGAACTGCCGCGAGGGTACGAGACGGTGATCGGCGAGGACACCCGGCTGTCGGGCGGCGAGGCCCAACGGATCGCGCTCGCCCGCGCGTTGCTGGCCGACACTCCCGTCCTGGTCCTCGACGAGGCCACCTCCTTCGCCGATCCGCTCACCGAGCAGGCGATTCGCCGCGCCCTGGAAACGCTGAGGGAGGACCGGACGGTCCTGGTCGTCGCACATCGCCTGGAGACGATCGCCGGCGCCGACACCGTCGCCGTACTGGAGGCCGGAGTCGTCGTCGAGCACGGTACGCCGGGCGAACTGCTCGACACGGACGGGAAGTTCTCCGCGCTGTGGCGCTCCGGACACGCTGCCGCCCCATCCGAGCGGCTGTGACGACGCGCGGCCCGGACGATCCGGCGAGGACGAGTCCGCGAACCCCCACCCACCCGCGAGGAGCCGATACTCGATGATCCGCGTACTGCTGCGCGTCCTGGGTCACCAGTACGCCCGCCCGATGCTCCGCACTCTCGCCCTGATGGCCGCGACAGCGGTCGTCGAGGGCCTGTCCTATGCCCTGCTGGCACCGGTGCTGAGGGCGCTGCTCGGGGGCGCGCCGAACGACGCCTGGCCCTGGCTGGGCGCGTTCGGCGCCGCGGTGGCGGCCTATGCGGTGCTGCGCTACCTCGGCGACCTCTCGGGATTCCGCGTCGGCGCCGCGCTGCTGCACGGCGTGTACCGCCGCCTCGGCGACCATCTGGCCCGGCTGCCGCTCGGCTGGTACGGCGCGGCACGGGTGGGCGAGGTGTCCGTCCTCGCCGGGCAGGGCGTTCTGCGGGCGATGAGCGTGCTCGCGCACCTGTTGGCGCCGGTCGTCTCCGCCGCCGTGACGCCGCTGACCGTCGTCGTCGTGATCCTCTTCATCGACTGGCGCTCGGGCCTCGCCGCGCTGGCCGCCGTCCCAGTCGTAGCGGCGATCCAGGTCCTGACCGGGCGTTCGGCGGCGGCCGAGGACGCGGAGCGTGCCGCACGGGACCACGAAGCCACCGGGCGGGTCATCGAATACGTCCGGGCCCAGCCGGTGCTGCGCGCCGGTGGCCGGAGCGCCGAGCGCTTCCGTCTCCTCGACGACGCCCTGCGCCAGGTCCAGCGTGCCTCCCGTCGGTCCACGCTCTCCGCGCTGCCGGGCGCGTTGGGCCTGACGCTGACGGTGCAGGCGGCGTTCACCGCGGTGCTGGTCCTCGGCGCGTACCTCGCGCTCGGCGGAGGTATCGGGGTCGCGGAGCTGCTGACGATCCTGGTGCTGGCCGCTCGCTGCGCGGATCCGCTGCTGTCGCTGGCCGACCTCGGCGGCAGGCTGCGCGGCGCGCGCGGCGAGCTGACCAGGCTCGACGCGGTTCTGCGTACGGAGCCGCTGCCGCAGGCCCCCGACCCGGTCGAGCCGGTCGGCCACGGGCTGGAGTTCGACTCGGTCACGTTCCGGCACGAGGGGCGCACGGTGCTCGACGGACTGTCGCTGTCCGTCCCCGAGGGGCAGCGACTGGCCGTGGTGGGGCCGTCCGGTGCGGGCAAGACCACGCTGCTGCAGCTGCTCGCGCGGTTCTACGACGTGGACGCGGGCGCCGTGCGCGTCGGAGGCGCGGACGTGCGCGCGATTCGTACCGAGGCGCTGATGGAGCGGTTCGCCGTCGTCTTCCAGGACGTCTACCTCTTCGACGGCACCATCGAGGACAACGTCCGCCTGGGCCGCCCCGGCGCCACCGGCACCGAGGTACGGGCAGCCGCGGCCGCGGCGCGACTGGACGAGGTGATCGAGCGCCTGCCTCACGGATGGTCGACCACCGTCGGAGAGGGCGGTGCCCGTCTGTCGGGCGGCGAGCGCCAGCGCGTCTCGATCGCCCGCGCCCTGCTGAAGGACGCGCCGGTCGTGCTCCTCGACGAGATCACCTCCGCGCTGGACCCGGTCAACGAGTCCGCCGTTCACGCCGGCATCGAGCGCCTGATGGCCGGGCGGACGGTGGTGATGGTGGCTCACCGCATGCGCACCGTCCGCCATGCCGACCGCATCGTCTTCCTCGACGCCGGCGGCATCATCGAGGAGGGCGGCCACGACGAGCTGCTGCGCCGCGGCGGCCGCTACGCCGACTTCTGGCAGCTCGCCCCGGCGCCGCGTCTGCCGCTCGCGGGCCGGGGGCCGTCGTCGGGGACGTCCTGACGGAGGTCGGCCGGCACGACCGAGGAGATCGCGGAGCGCCCGGCCCAGCCGCTTCTTCGGCTAGTCCCGCCCGTTCCGGGCCAGGCCGTGCCGAAGGCTCCGGGCGTCGATGACCTCTCCCTCCGTCGCGGACGTCCGAAGGACCACCGTCTCCGGAGCGGTGGGCTTGCGGAGGAGGAGCAGCGCCGCGTCGTCGTGCAGCCGGCCTCCCACATGCGCCAGCAGTTCCTCGTGGAGCGCTGCGAGGGTACGCGTCGGTTCGTCGGACAGGTGCTGCGCCAGCCTCTCGGAGAGCGGGTAGAACCGGCGGCCGTGGTCACGGGCCTCCGTGACGCCGTCGGTGTAGAGCAGCAGCTGATCCCCGTCGGCGAAGGGCAGCTCATGCAGGGCAGGGGTCTCGCCCGTGAGGGCGCGCAGTCCGAGGGGCGGGGCCGGGTGGGCGGGCTCCACCGGCACGACCGCGGATCCGCGGACCAGCAGTGGGGGCGCGTGTCCGCAGTTCACGACTTCCAGCACGCCCGGACGGGGGTACCCGGCGACCACGGCGGTGACGAAGTCGTCGCAGCGGAGGTTGCGCGCCAGGCTGCGCTCGATCCTGTCGACGACGGCGAGGAGGTCGGCCTCCTCGTAGGCCGCCTCGCGGAAGACCCCGAGCACCAGAGCGGCGACCCCCACGGCCGGCAGCCCCTTCCCGCGTACATCTCCGACGATCAGCCGGACCCCGTACGGGGTGGGTACGAGCGCGTACAGATCTCCGCCGATACGAGCCTCCGCGGCCGCGGCGCTGTAGTGGACGGCCACCTGGAACGGGCCGACGACGGCCGGGACGGGCTGGAGGAGGGCCTGCTGGGCGGCCTCGGCGACCGAGCGGACGGCCGCGAGGACCCGCTCGCGACGCCCGCGCAACGCGCTGGCCAGGGCACTGGCGAGGGTGACGGCCCCCAGGGCGGACAGCACGGCCGCCAGCTCGCGCCCCGGCGCACCGTCACGGAATCCGAGGGTCGCGCCCAGCACCCCGGCGAGGAGGCCGACACAGAGGACTCCACGAGGCCCGTTGGTGGTGGCGGCCAGCGCGGGCCCTGCGGCGAGCAGCGGCAGCCAGGTCAGCCCGGCTCCGCCGAGGAGGTCGACGACCACGATGACGGAGACGGTCAGCACGGGCAGCACGGGCGTACCGGAGGCGAGCTGCACAGCGAGGCGCTTCCGAGCCACCTTCCCTGGGGCGACCCCGTGCTTCCTGAGGGGCCGGGTCGGCTCGTGCTCTCGGGTGTGACTCATGTTTCGCTCGCAGTCCTCACCTGTACGCGGAGCGTGCACTCCGTAAATGTCCGTTAAGTCCCAGGAAAGGTGATGGGTCGGGGGCGTCACAAGGGCACGGATTTCAGATAGTGAGTGAGAGGCCCCTGGTCACACGACTCGCGGCCGGCAGCAGCCGCGTCCGGATCTCCTCGAGGCGGGAGAGCCGGTCCGCACGCAGGGAGACGCCGAGCGAGCCGAGCGTGTCCCCGCTGTACACGGGCACCGCGACGCAGACCGTACCGAGCGAGTACTCCTCCATGTCCGTGACGGCGGGCGCCAGGGGGGAATGCTCGAGCCGTCGGAGCAGTTCCCCGACGTCCGTGATCGTCCGCGGCGTGAGATCCGGCAGATGGTGCCGGGAGAGGTAGTCCTTACGGGACTCCTCGTCCAGCTCGCGCAGTACCGACTTGCCCAGCGCGGTGGCGTGACCGGCGTCCTCGAATCCCACCCAGAGGTCGACCCGGGGTGCCCGGGGACTGTCCACGATCTCGGCGACCCGGATCTCGCCGTCCTCGTAGAAGGTGAGATAGGCGGCGGTCGCGAACTCGTCGCGCAGCGCCGCGAGCGTCGGGCGGACCCGGCTCAGCAGCGCCTGCCCGCGGCCGGCGGTATGGAGCGCCTGCATCTTGTCGCCCAGGATGAAGCCGCCGTCGTCCAGTTTCCGCAGGTAGCCGTCGTGGACCAGGGTCCGCAGCAGGTGGTAGGCGGTGGCCAGGGGCAGCCCCGTCTCCCGTGCCAGCTGCTTCGCCGGCGCGCCGTTCCCATGCGCGCTCACCGCCTCCAGCAGGCGGAAGGCCCGCTGCACGGACGTGATCAGCGTAGGGCCGGGACCATCGTGGGCAGCCATACGACCAGCGTGCGCCGGGCGCGGGAGACAGGCAAGATTCCCCCGCCGCCGCGCGCCGCCGCACGGCCCGACGGTGGCCCTGACGCCGGCGCGTGGGACGAACTGATCGACGTGCCGAGAGCGGCCTGAGTACGGCACGGGTTCGGCGGCGGCCTGGGTCTTCAGGAGCGCGGGATCTTCGTGCGGTGGGCCGCGAGCCAGGTCCTGAAGTTCTGGAGTCCGGGGTTGAGGGCCCGTACGGCCGTCAGGTCGCGAGCCGCGGTGAAGTGCTCCTCGCAGTCACGGTAGAACTGGAACATGTTGCCCGCCTCGTCCGCGCCCGGGAAGCCCTGGGCCCGGTAGGCGTCCGGGGTCAGGGGCCGATACGCGACCGGCACGCCGACCTGCTCCGTCAGCTCGGCCGCCATGTCGTCGACCTTCAGGTGTTCGCCCGCGATGCTCACCGTCGCGCCGATGAGATCGGTACCGCGCTCCAGAACGGCCAGTGCCGTCCGGCCGATGTCGACGAAGCTGATGCCGGACAGCCGGCTTTCCCCCATGGGGTAGTCGAGGACCAGGACGCCGTCGTCGGCCCGCTGCGGGGCGAACGTGTCGAACAGGTTCTCCCAGTAGAAGGTGGTCCGCAGATACGTCGTCGGCACGCCGGCCTCCGGGAAGTACAGGTCGGCCTCGGCCTTGGCGTCGAAGTGCGGGACCTTGTAGGAACCCTGGAGCGTGGGCATCCGGGAGTCGTCGAGCGGGATGCACTCCCGGGTGTCCTCCAGCGTCGACCAGATGGCGTGCTGGACCCCGGCGTGACCGGCCGCCCTGGCGAGCGCCTCGGCCTGCGCCTTCTCGTGTGCGGCGTTCATGCCCTCCCAGAAGTCGGTCATCAGAAACGCACCGTACGCGCCCTCGAACACCGGCCCCAGGCTCTCCTCGTCGTCCATGTCGGCCCGGACCACCTCGGCTCCGATCCGCTCGAGCTCGGCCGCGGGGTCCGAATCCGGGTGGCGGGTCACGGCACGCACCGTGAAGTCGCTCCCGCCCTTCCCGAGGATCGCCCGCGTGAGAGATCCGCCTTGGCGCCCGGTCGCGCCGAACACGGTGACGATGCGCTTCTCCGCCATCGTCCCCGCCTCCTCCGTTCAGGTACTGCCGTCGTTCGCCACCTCCCGCGTCCGCCGGCGGCGGCTGTGACGCGGCTACCCGGTCGAGCACCGGCCAAGCACCGTTCCGCCCGGCCGACGGGGACGGTCGCCCCGGCCTACCCGAGGGCGGCGGCGCGCCGGCGCGCCAGGGCCTTGGCGTACAGCAGATGGACGATGGCCTCCGCCGCGAGCAGCAGCACCACCAGCCAGGGCGCGAGGGTGTCCGCGCCGAGGACGACGAGGAGGGGGATCCCGACTCCCGGCACCGCCCAGACGGCGACCTGACGCACGGGCCGGCCGAACCGCAGCGCGATCAGGGCGTGCGCCGCGTGGTACAGCGCCAGGCCCCCGCAGAGCGCCCACACCGCGCCGTGCGCCAGGTGGTCGTGACCGGACTCCTCCACCGCCGTCGCCAGTCCGGCGGCCATGGAGATGACGGCGGCCGTGACGAAGAAGTGCAGGAAGCCGGCCACGTCACGGGCGAGCAGGTAGGCGTCCCGCCCGCCGGCGGTGCCGATGACCCGCTCCGCGGCGGTCGAGGCGAAGTCGAAGTACGACCACCAGAGCGCGGCCAGCAGCACGAACCCGAGCACCGCCACCACACCGGCCGCGGCGGTCCAGGTGTGGTCGGTGGAGGTGATCAGCGCCAGTACGGACTCGCCCAGGACGATGATCACGAAGAGTCCGACCCGTTCGACCAGGTGGCCGGTGTGCAGCCGGCCCGGGACGCCCCGGCCGCGCGAGGTGAGCAGCAGGATCATCTCCGCGATCAGCAGGCCGGCCCAGACCGGGTAGATCCAGGGCGCCGGTACGGCGGCGGAGCCGGCCCAGAGCAGCCCGGAGAGCAGGCAGTACGTCAGCGGACGCCAGCGCGGGATCGTGTCGGGCGCGGGGAAGCGGGTGGCGGGCCACCACAGCGCCAGCAGGACGAGGCGCGTCCCCGCATAGCCGAGGGCGTACGCCGGGGCCCGGTCGCCGTCGGCCTCCGGCACCGCGGCGGCCATCACGGCCAGGCAGAGCATCGCGGCCAGCATGGCGAGGCGGCGCCGGGCGCTGTCGTCCTGGAAGAGATTGGCGGAGACCGTGAGATTCGCCCACATCCACCACGGGGGGAAGTAGAGCGCGAGGAAGACGCCGAAATCACGCCAGCCGGGATCGCCGTGCAGACCGTGCGAGAGCTGGGCGACGAAGGCGACGAACACCAGGTCGAAGAAGAGCTCCAGCCACCCGGCGTGCCGGGGCTCGGTCGGGGGCGTGGGTGACGGAGCCGTGGTGTGCGGAGTGCTCATCGGGCCATCCGGAAGGGCGGGTTCGACTGCGGCACGGACTGGCTGCATCAGATCACGGATCCGCCCTGGTCGCCGCCGAACATCTCCCGCGCCCGCTCGACCGCCTAACATCCCCCGCGCCCGCTCGACCGCCGAGCGTCGCTCCGCCGCTCGCCGAGGCGCGGGTCCTCCGCCTTCGGGGCCGCTTCGATCCGCTCCGCCGTACCGGCGGCGGTCACCGACTCCCGGTACGGGCGGATCCGGTGGACCGGCCTCCGCTTGCCCTCGTCGTGACGGTATCTTCACGTCACGTACACAGGTTCAACACAGAGCATGAGGGGACACTTTGAGCCAGCAACACCCCGGCCCGCCGCACCAGCCCGAACAGCCGCCGGCGTGGGGGCAGCCTCAACACCCGGGGCCCTACGGGCCGCCGCCCCAGAAGAAGAAGCTGTCCACCGGGGCCATCGTCGGCATCAGCCTCGGTGGCGTGTTCGCCTTCCTCGTGATACTCGGCGCCGTGGTCGGGGGCGAGGAGACCGCGGACGGCAAGGCATCGGCGCAGAAGCCGACGCCCACCGTCCCCGCCACCTCGGCGGGCACTCCGGCTGCCAAGGCCACCGTCCCTTCCGCGCCGTCGTCCGCCGCGCCCAGCAAGAAGGCGGAGACCGGGAGGCTCCCCGACTTCGTGGGGAAGGGGCTCCAGTACGCCCAGGACGAGGCCCAGTCCCTCGGCTTCTACAGCCTCCGCTCCCACGACGCCCTCGGCCGAGGCCGCAACCAGGCTTTGGACCGGAACTGGAAGATCTGTTCCCAGACCCCCGCTCCCGGAACGCACAGGACCGACGTCACCATCGACTTCGGCGCCGTGAAGCTCGAGGAGAGCTGTCCCAGGAGCGACATGGGAGCGCAGCCCGAAGCCGAAGCGGGCGGCACCATGCCCGACTTCGTCGGCAAGTCCGTCAAGGTCGCTCGCGGTGCCCTGCCCTCCAACGCGAGCATCACGGTGAAGGACGCCGCCGAGGACCGCATGGTCCTCATGGAGTCCAACTGGAAGGTGTGCACGCAGAACCCCAAGGCGGGCGCCGGACTCGACGGCCGGCCCGTCACCCTCACCGCCGTGAAGTTCGAGGAGAACTGCCCCTAGTCGAAGGCCCGGTACCCGCGTCCGTCCCTCGCCGGCGGGCGCGGGTTCACCGCCCGTCGGCGGGCCAGGGCTGCTTCTCCGGCGTCTCCTCGCCTCCTTGGTCGAGCCGGAACGGCGGGTACGCGTCCGTCATGAGGCCCGCGTAGGCCGCCACGCGGAACACCCAGCGGTTGAGGCCCACCACCAGGACGAACAGATCGCGCGGATAACGGCCCGTGAACGCGAGGGCGATGGCCGCGAAGAGGGTCAACAGGGTGATCAGGCCACCGCTCCACCAGCTTGCCCTCATGCCGCCGGCGAAGATGGCGATCACGAGGTAGTGCGGGATGGCGAGCAGCCACCACTTGACGAGGACGAGACCGCGCGAGAGCTGCTCCGGGTACGCGATGTCCAACCGCGCCGGGTAGTCGGGCTCCGGGCCCAGGCTGAAGGGCGGATAGCGGTCGGTGCCGAGAGCGCTGTACGAGTAGTAGGAGACGCGCCAGGCCCAGCGCATCACCCCGAGATTGAAGTCGAACAGCGGGCGCGGATAGCGCTCGGTGAAGAGGATGGCGAAGAACGCGATCACGGTCACGATCAGGAACGCGATCCAGAGGAAGATCAGCACGATCCAGTGGGGGATCACCAGGACCCACTTGACCAGCCAAAGCCAGCGGGACAGCGGGGTGTCGAGCCGGGCCGTCACCGTGACCGGAGGGTAGGAGGAACGGGCGGTATCCATGATCGTCACTTCCTCGCCGGACCGGTGGCTTCGTGCGGGGGCCGGTCGGCACCCCACCTTCAGGATCACCCCGTTCCGCCCTCCGGCCCACCGGAGCGGGCGGAGCTGCCCGCTACGCCCCCGCCTGTTGCCCGCCCGCCTGCCCCGCCTCGATCCGGTGGCGTACGACCGTCGTCAGGACCGTGAGCCGCGTCGACGCGGCCGGCACCGGGGCGGCGGGGTTCTCGATGCGCCGGGCCGGCTCCGGTAGCTGGGCCAGGTCGGTCTCGAAGCGGGCGCGCGCGGAGTCCAGGGTGTCGGGCGGCTCCGTACGGAGCCCGCCTCGCATCACGGTCCGCAGCAACGGCTCCGCACCGTCCGGCGGCTCCTCGTTGGCGAGGCCGACGACGTCCCGGAGGCCCGGACCACGGAAGACCTGCTTGGGAGCGGGCGCCGTCACCTGCGTGGACGCGAGTCGCATGACCGGACGCCCGTCGTACTCGACGAGTTTGCAGGACGCATCGAGATACGGTGCGTCGGCGGCGACGCCGATCTTCGCGCCCACGGCGAAGACGTCGATCGGCGCCCCGTCCCGTACGAGCGAGGCGACACCGTACTCGTCGAGCGCACCGCCCGCGATGATCCGGACGTCCCGCAGCCCCGCCGCGTCGAGGGTGGCCCGCGCCCGGTGGGCGCGCGCCCCGATGTCGCCGCTGTCGATGCGGATCGCGCAGCCCGGACCGCGTCCCAGGTCCGTCAGGACGCTGGCGGCCGTCGCCACCCCACGGTCCGTGTCGTAGGTGTCGACCAGAAGGGTCACGGGGCCCGGGTGGGCGCGGGCGAAGGCGCGGAAGGCGTCCTCCTCCGAGGCGAAGGACTCGACGTACGAGTGCGCCATGGTGCCCGACGCGGGAATGCCGAACCGGGCGGCGGCGGCGACATTGCTGGTGCCCGCGAAGCCGACCAGCGCGCAGAGCCGCGCCGCCTGCAGACCGGCCGCCGGTTCGTGGGTCCGGCGCGAGGACGAGTCCACGAGAGACCGCCCGGAGGCGGCGAGTACGCACCGTGCCGCCTTGGCGGCGACCGCCGTCTGGTGGCAGAGGAGCGCCACCAGATACGTCTCCACGAGCCTGGCCTGGGGCAGCGGCGCGGTGACCTCCAGCAGGGGCTCACCCGCGAAGACGAGCCGCCCTTCCGGGACCGCGCGGACCTGGCCGTCGAAGGACAGCCCGTTCAGCGGTTCGAGCTCCTCGACCGGCCGCCCCAGGGCCTCCGCGAACGCACGCACGTCCGACCCGCCCACCCGGAACCGCGAGAGGTGGTCGAGCGCTGGTTCGAGCCCGGCGGCCACGAGGAATCCGTGCCCCGGCGGCAGGTCGCGTACGAAGAGGCTGAAGGTGGCCGGCGCCCGCATCTCCTCCCGCAGGTACGAGAGCGCCATCGTGACCTCGTACAGCTCGGTCGTGGTCACCAGGGACATACTTCGAGGATGCGCGGCCGACCTGCGCGCCGCACGCGCAACGGACGCGCGACGCCCGGAGGGAGCCGGCCCGCCGCGCCTGGCCCGAGCGGGGTCGGCGACGTCGGCCGAGGGGCGGGTCAGGGGCGCCGGGTCAGGATCGTCCGTGGGGAACCGAGGCGCTCCGGCGGGTCAGGATCGTCCGTGCGGAACCGGGGCGCTCCGGCGGGTCAGGATCCGTCCGCGGCCGCGAGCAGTGCGGCGACGTCCAGCTTCCCCATGGCGAGCATCGCCTTCATCGCCCGCTGGGCGCGGGCCTCGTCGGGATCGGCGAGGAGTTCCTCCAGGACGGACGGCACGACCTGCCAGCTCAGACCGAACCTGTCCTTGACCCAGCCGCACGGGCCTTCCTGTCCGCCCTCGGACAGCTTGCTCCAGTAGTGGTCGACCTCGCTCTGGTCCGCGCAGTCGATGAGGAAGGACACGGCCTCGTCGAAGGTGAACTCGGGGCCGCCGTTGATGGCGGTGAAGCGAGTGCCGTCCAGGACGAAGTCGACGGTCAGCACGGTTCCGGCGGGGCGGGGGCCCGCCTCGCCGTAGTAGGACACGTTCTTGATCTCCGAGTTGGGGAAGACCGAGCAGTAGAACTCCGCGGCCTCCTTGCCCTTCGTGTCGAACCAGAGGTTGGGAGTGATCCGGGGCATCGCGTTCTCCTGATCTCGCGTCACCGCCGTCCGGCGGCCCGGGAATCATGGCCCCACCACGCCCCCGATCCACGCAACCAGCCCCTGCGCCTCCTCAGGTCCATGCGGAAGAGGGAAGCCGGGGGCCGATCCGGCGGGGCGGCCTCCGTCCGCGGTGCCCGGAGGTCAGAGGATGTGGATGCGCTCCAGGGCTCCGGCGCTGTCGCGAATCAGCAGGTCGCCGCCCTTGGCACGTTCGCGCTCGACGAATCCGAGCAGCAGCACGGCCCGGTTGATCACGTCGGCCTTGCTGACGCCGGACGCGGCGGTCAGCTCGGTGATCGCGGTGACAGCCGGAGGGCACAACGTCACCGAGTACCGCTCGCTGTCGGGGTGGGAGGGAAGCTGATCCATGGCAATGCCTTCCTGTCGACCGAAGTACATCGGAATTGCACCACGAACGCGCGCTCTGTGCACCGGAATTACGTCGCTGATGGTGCGGGCTTGGTTCATCCGCGTGCGTGGAAGGGGAGCGGATCCGTCGTGAAGCCGGGCTGAACGCTGTCCGCGCCCCGCTTCGTCGTGGTCCGCGGTGGCAGGAGGCCCGACAGGCGTCGGCGAGCACGTCGGCTCGCCCGGGCCTAGCGTGGACGTGCAGCCGATCCGCTGGAGAAGGGGTTACGGCCATGAGCAGCGCCATGGACAAGGCCAAGGGCAAGTTCAAGGAGGTCGCCGGAAAGATCACCGGTAACGAGCGGCTTGAGGCCGAGGGCAGGACGGACCAAGCGAAGACCAAGATCCGCGAGACGGTGAAGGGCGTTCGAGAGCGGGCCGAGGGCATCAAGGACTCGCTCAAGCGCGACCGCTCCTGAGCGAGCCGGCCACAGCGAGCCGTCCACCACGAGTCGGCCACAACGAGCCCCTGCGGGGCCGGCCGGCCGACGCTGCGCGGGTCAGGGCATCTGGTCGGGGTCGCAGCTCGCCCGGCGCAGCCCGATCGTGCGCAAGGCGCGCATCAGGGCTTCGGAGTCGCCCTCGCGTACGACGTGGACGGCTCCGTCGACCGCGAGGGCGGACATCGCACGGGGCACGCGGTCGGCGGCCGTCCGCAGGACCACCCCGCTCGGCGGGTCCAGCGCCCGCACGCCGCGGAACATGCGCAGGATCTCCGGGGTCGAGTCGAGGCTGTCGAGCCCGGGGGCCAGGGACAGGACCGTGATATCGGGCAGCAGGACGCGGGCGTGAGCCAGAGCGACCGTGGGATCGTGGGCGTGCGACACGACCCGGAAGTGCGGGTTGCGATGGATGCCGGAGCGCAGCAGTTCCAGCTGCTCGCCGTCGGCCACGCCGACCACCAGGACCGTCATCACCCCACCCATCCTCCTTTCCGGCACACCGCCCGGCGACTCGGGCCAGGCCGTGCGCGGTGCGGAGCCGAGGACGACTCACCACTCCGGTCCATGGCCGTGCGGCGCCGGCGGGTCGTGCCGAGGCCGAGGCCGAGGCCGATGCGTCAGCTCCGTGTCCGTCCGGGCACATGATCGGATCGGACCGCAGCGGTCGGGTGCGGCAAGGGGTTCCTCCGGCAGGGTTGAGCTCGAAAGGAGGCCTCGTGATCTCGGAACTCAACCGGCTTGTCGATCTCGTCGAAGAGCACTTCGCCGAGGAGCTGGACGTCGAAGGACTGGCCAGGGAGCTCGGCACGACCGAATACCACCTGCGCCGGATGTTCTCGTCGTTGGCCGGCATGCCGCTGTCGGAGTACGTGCGTCGGCGCCGCATGACCGTGGCCGCAGGCGACGTCGTCCGTGGCGAGGACGATCTGCTGAGCATCGCCGTCCGGCACGGATACGGCTCGACCGAGGCGTTCGGACGCGCGTTCCGCGCGGTCCACGGCGCCGGTCCCCGCGACGTGCGCCGCGACGGAGGCCCTCTGCGCACACAACCACGGCTCAGGATCCGCCTGACCGTCGAAGGGAGCATGCCCATGGACACCCGACTCGTCGACCGCCCCGCGTTCCGGTTGGTCGGACACGCAGCCCGTGTTCCGCTCATCCACCACGGCATCAATCCGCACATCCAGCAGCACATCACCGCGCTGCCGCAGGAGGAGCATCTCCGGCTGAAGGCCCTCGGCGACACCGAACCGGGGGGCCTGCTGCAGGTCTCCGACGACGTCGACCCCGATGGAACGGAGGGGAGCGAACTGACTTACCTGCACGGGGTCGCCCTCGCCCTGGACACGTCGGCCCCCGACGACCTCGACGCCATCGAGGTACCGGCCGGCAGGTGGGCGGTCTTCCGCACCGCCGGACCGCATCCGCAGACCCTGCAGACGGCCTGGGCCGCGACCGCGACCGAGTGGTTCCCCTCCAACCCCTGGCGTCTCCGGCCGGGTCCCTCGATCGTCGCGGTCCTCGAGCGAGCGGACGACTTCAGCACCGCGACCTGCGAACTCTGGCTGCCTGTCGAACCGGCCTGAGTGGCTGTGGTCATGTAGCCGACCCGGACCGCCGAGCAGCCCATTCGGCTACTGCTCAGGAGCCCGCCGGCCGGGGCGGCGGGCTCCGATCCGGTCCGTGAGACTCCCAGGCGATCCACCGGGTGCTCCGGAGGACTGCCCGAACGCGCGCCGCGGCGTGGGCATTTACTCGGCCGGCATACGCTCCTCGGCGTAGCGGGCCGGCCCTTCCGCCCTGCCTGCTGGGCAGCGCCGACGGTGGCGTGGTCGAGCTTCTCATCCTGTTCGGCCTGCAAGGGGTGCGCGCGCACGTACACAGCGACCCTCGACGATCGCCGCGGGCCGGGGATCGGCGGTGAACGCGGCGGCCGTCTCCTGCCGGTGTGAGGACGGGCTGCGCCCCGCCCTCACACCGGCTCGGAGCATCGCCGGGACCCGGCGTCGGTGGTGTGGACGGGACGACAGGGCGCGGTAGTGTGTGGGAAGCGTCGCGTGCCGGTGGCAGACCGTGTCAGGCATGGAGGCGCCGGATCGAAGGAGGCCGACGATGCATTCGTCGCACCCTTCGTTCTCGCGTGACTGAGCGCGAGACGACCAGGCTCATCGCCTGGAGCCAAGAACTCCGCCGGGTGCACGGCCGACTCAGGGAAGCGCTGTCCGTGACCCGCGCCTCCCTTGCCGACGGCACCCCCGGTGAGGCGGCCACCCGTGAACTGCTGCTGTACTGCCACGGCTTCTGCGCGGCTCTCGACGGCCACCATCGGGGCGAGGACCACACCCTGTTTCCGGCCATCGCGGCTGCGCATCCGGAACTCCGGCCGGTGCTGCGGCTGCTCGAGCAGGATCACTCGATGATCGCCCACCTGCTCGGCAGTCTCCAGGCCGCGGTCGACAGGGCCGCGCCGCCCGAGGAGCTGGGTCGGCACCTCGAAGGCATCGCCGCGATCATGGAGAGTCACTTCCGCTACGAGGAGCGGCAATTGCTCACTGTGCTCGAAACCCTTGAGCTCGCGGCCGTATCCCGGGAGGTGCTGGGTCCGCTATGACGCCACGCTCCCCGCGAGGCGGACCTGTTGAGGGTCCGGCGGATCTCGGACACGTCGGCGAGGCGGCCCGAGCGGGACCGGGACGGGTGCCTCCAGCGGGAGCCGGACCTCAGTCGGGCAGCCCCCAGAAGGAGCCGTGCAGGCCGACTTCGGCGAAGTAGGCACTGGCCGCGGCGGGATCGCGGCGCGTGTAGCCCGGATCCAGGCGTCCGGTGTACCAGTCGCCGGCGAAGCGCCACAGGGTGCCGAGATCCATGACGTAGCCACGCTCCCGGCCCGTCCGCTCCAGCCAGGTGTCGACGCAGTCGGTGGAACAGAACAGGCGCTGGTTGGCGCAGGTGTGGACGACGTCGTCCCAGGCCCGGTTCATGGGGGTCAGGAAATGGGCCACCTGGTCGCCCTTCGGGGGTGCGTCCCGGCCGACGACCCAGGCGTGCGGGGTGTCGCAGGCCGGGCAGCGGGTGGCGACCAGGACGTCGGGCTCGCTCGTGAGCAGGTGGGGCAGGGCGAACGAGTCCCAGGCACATCCACCCCACCACAGGGTGTGCGCGCCCATGACGGAGAAGCCGAGCGGTACGGACGCGAAGGGGTGGGCCATCACGATCCGGTCGTGGTCCCGCGGGTCCAGGACCAGATCGTGGCTCTCGTGGAGCGCGCGCAGTTCCTGACGGACCTGGTCGGGGGCGACTCCGGTGAGTGCGGCGAGTTCCGGCACGCTCGGAGCCCGTCCGGTGCGCGCGAAGCCGCGGTAGACGGCCAGGCGGACCCTCTCCGTCGCGGTGAGGTTCGTCGGTGCGGCCGAGCCGTTCCCGGTCATTCCTGTGGGTTCCTTCGCTGGTGGAGGTGATGGTGTCCAGCGTGCCCCTTGAGAAGCCCGGGGTCCTGAACGCGCCCGGCACGACCGAGACCGGCTACGCGACCCTCCAGGAGGGGGCAGCCGGCCTCGGTTCGTCCCCTGGTGTTCGAGCCGGGATGCGGAGCACGGTCCGGCGGTTCAGGGGGCGGGTCTCGTGTCTACGATCGAATCAGGCTCTTCGAGAGGCCCTTGTCGACACCGGACCCCGCGGTCGAGGATTCGCCGTTCCTGAACGGCCCCGTGGGCACGTTCGTGAACGTGATCTGTGCCCATGACTTGCCGGTGCAGTCGATCCGATTCATGTTGTTCACGGGACACTGGAGCTCCCATACGGCTCCGGTGGTGGTGGTCACCTTGTAGTTTAGGTCGTTGGCCTGAGACGACACGGTCACGCCGCAGACGGTGGTCTCGTCGGGGTAGTTGGGGTAGGTGGTGAGGTCCTGCTCGTAGTACACCGGCCCCGTGCGGGTCGGCCGGTGGGCCCCGAACGCGGCACCGTCGCGGAGGATGATGCTGAACTCCTCGGTGCCGTTGACGAGCAGCGAGTCGACGTCCGAGCCGCACCCGCTCGCACCGGTTGCGCCGTCGGGGCCGGGCGGACCGGTGGCCCCGGTGGCCCCGGTGGCGCCCGCGGGGCCGGTCGAGCCTGTCGGGCCGGTGGAGCCGGTGGCCCCGGTGGCTCCGGTGGCGCCCGCGGGGCCGGTCGGGCCGGTGGCTCCGGTCGCCCCCTTGCACTTGTCCTTGTCCTTGTCCTTGTCCTTGTCGAGCGTCCCTGAGGCGCCCGGAGACCTGTCGTCACCCTTGTCCTTGCACTTGTCGTGATCGCCGTACGGCGTTGACGACTGCGAGGCCGGGGGCTCGGCCGTGGCCGCGGCCTCCACGGGGCTGGCGAGGCCCAGCGTGAAGAGGGCCAGCGCCGCCAGCGCTCCTTCGGCTATGCGCCTGCCCTTCACGGGGAGGGGCCCCATGACGGTGGGTGTCCTGTGCTCAGGACTCATGAATTGCTCCTTGCAGGACCGGTGATCGCACGCTCGGGAGCTTCGTTCGGGCTTCCCTCGCGCATCGTTCGGTCCCTGTGTGAGTGGTGTGAGAGGCGCGACGGCCGCTGGGGCGCACAAGCCGGCTGTGAGGACGGCAAGCGCCGGCAGCGCACTGTTCGGCCGGCACGCGAACGGCTGTCGGAGACCGATCTCAGCCCGGTGTCGGGGGAGAGGCCCATCGCCGTGCGGTCCCTTCGGGGTGGTGGGAACGTGCCTCCCCCAGCCAGCCACACACCACGGCTCCTCGCCCGGTCACCCACCGCCACCCGAGGCCTTCCCCGCCACGTCACCACAGGTCATCGCGGGGAGGCTGCGGTGGGTGACCACCTGAACGGCCCTCACCCACCGTGGTTGCCGTCCAGCCGGCCCGCTCCGGCCGCGCCGCCCCGGAGTTCGGCCGGCGCGATGTCGCCGCAAGGTGATCCTTCCTCGGTACGCCGTGAGGCAGGCGGTCGTCCGAGCAGGCCGGCCTCTGTGGCCCGGACGTATGGGGTGCGTGAAGAGGGGGCCGGTGGGCGTATGGAGGGCGACAAGAAGTCCGGGATCCGTACTGGCCGGCCCTCAACCTGTTCCTCGACCTGCTCACTCGGAGGAATCAGCGACATGGCCATACACACCGGCAAGCCGACCACGGCGGCAGAGGGCACCGGCACGGAGGAACCCCCCGATACCGGGGCCGGTGCCCCGGAGGCCGGTGACCGGCACAAGCTCACCGCGCTCCAGGGGCTCGCCGCGCTGTCGCTGGACGCGATGGCGTCGGTGGCGTACGGGCCTGAGTCGATCGTGCTCGTGCTGGCGGTCGCCGGAGCGTACGGGATGGGCTTCACGCTCCCGGTCACGCTCGCGATCGCCGCGCTCCTCGCCGTGCTGGTGGCCTCGTACCGGCAGGTGATCGCCGCGTTCCCGGACGGCGGCGGCTCGTACGCCGTGGCCAAGCGGCACCTGGGACGGCGTACCGGCCTCGTGGCCGCCGGCTCCCTGATCCTCGACTACGTCCTGAACGTCGCGGTCTCCGTCACCGCCGGTGTCGCCGCCCTGACCTCGGCCTTCCCGCAGCTCCACCGTGAGCGGACCTGGATCTGCCTCGGCGTCCTCGTCCTGGTCACGGCGGTCAACCTTCGCGGTGTCGTCGACTCCGCGAAGGCGTTCCTGCTGCCGACAGCCCTGTTCGTCGGCTCGATCCTCGCGATGATCACGGTCGGCCTCTTCCGCGACGGCCCCGTCAGCACCGCCTCCGCCGAGGGGCATGGCTCCGCGCTCGGCGAGGGCGCCACCGCCGTCGGTGCCCTGCTCCTGCTCAAGGCATTCGCGGCCGGCTGCTCCGCCCTCACCGGCGTCGAGGCCGTCGCGAACGCCGTGCCGTCCTTCCGAGCCCCGGCCGCCCGCCGCGCCCAGCGCACCGAGGTGGCCCTCGGCGCCCTGCTCGGCGTGATGCTGATCGGCCTGTCCATCCTCATCGGCCGCTTCCACCTCCAGCCGGTCGAGGGGGTGACCGTTCTCGCCCAGCTCGCGGACGCCTCCTTCGGGCACAACCTGGCCTTCTACGTGGTCCAGTTCGCGACCATGGTGCTGTTGGCGCTGGCCGCCAACACCTCCTTCGGCGGCCTGCCCGTCCTGATGAGCCTGCTGGCCCGCGACAACCACCTGCCGCACCTCTTCGCCCTCAAGGCCGACCGCCAGGTGCACCGCCACGGCGTGCTCGCGCTCGCGGTCGCCTCGGCCCTCCTGCTGGTCTTCTCCGGCGGCGACACCAACACCCTCGTCCCGCTCTTCGCGATCGGCGTGTTCGTCGGCTTCACCATCTGCCAGACCGGCATGGTCCGGCACTGGTACGGCGAGCGCGGCAAGGGCTGGCGCGCGAAGGCCGTACTGAACGGCTTCGGCGCCCTGTTGACGGGTGTCGCGGCCGTCGTCGTCACCGCCACCAGGTTCACCGAGGGCGCCTGGCTGATCGTCCTCGCCCTGCCGCTGCTGGTCATCGGCTTCGAGCGGGTCCACCGGGCCTACGGCCGGATCGGCGAACGTCTGGAGCTGGGCAGGGTCCCCGAACCGCCGCGGCGTGCCCATTCGCTGGTCGTCGTTCCCGTCTCCGGACTGTCCAAGCTGACCTGCAAGGCGCTCACCGCGGCGCGTTCGCTGGGCGACGACGTGCTCGCCGTCACCGTCACCCACCCCGCCCCCGAGGACCGCCGGACGGCCGAAGCCCTGCGCCGGGACTGGGAGTTGTGGAGTCCGGGTGTCGAACTCGTCGAGCTCGACTCGCAGACCCGCGCCCTCGGCCGCCCCCTCTCCGGCTACGTCCGTGGGCTCACCGCCTCCCACCCGGCCTCCCAGATCACCGTGCTGATCCCGGAGACCGAGCCCGCCCACATCTGGCAGCGCCTGCTCCAGAACCAGCGCGGCTCCGTCGTGGCCCATGCGATGCGCCGCGACACGGACGCCGTCATCTGCCGGCTCCGCTTCCGCGTCACCGACGACGCGAGCTGACACCGCCCCCACCGGACCGCCCCGCCTGCCCCCGTCGGCAGGCGGGGCTCCCGTCGGGCGGGCGGAAGGGCTGCGTTAAGGACGTATCAGGATTCCGTCAGAAGAGGGCATAAACGATCAGACTGCGTACGCTGGCTCGGCCGTCGTGTCGATGGCCGAAACCATGCCGTACGACAGGAGCGCCCACGATGGCCACCCCTCCTCGCACGTCACGCCTGCGCGCGTGGCTGCTGGAAGGCTTGACCGACCGCGCCAAGCAGCAGACCCCGTCCACCCCCGAAGACCAGGGGCGCCCCTGGTGGCGGGTGATGTGCCTGACGGGCCTCGACTACTTCTCGACACTCGGCTACCAGCCGGGTATCGCGGCCCTGGCCGCCGGTCTGCTGTCGCCGCTGGCCACGATCGTGCTCGTGGTGCTCACTCTGCTCGGCGCGCTGCCGGTCTACCGGCGCGTGGCCGAGGAGAGCCCGCGCGGCGAGGGCTCGATCGCCATGCTGGAGCGGCTGCTGTCGTTCTGGAAGGGCAAGCTCTTCGTCCTGACCCTGCTGGGCTTCGCGGCGACCGACTTCCTCATCACGATCACCCTCTCGGCCGCCGACGCCACCGCGCACATGGTGGAGAACCCGCACCTCACCAGCACCCTGCACGGGCACGAGGTGCTGATCACCCTGATCCTGATCGCCCTGCTCGGCGCCGTCTTCCTCAAGGGCTTCAGAGAGGCCATCGGGGTGGCCGTGGTGCTGGTGGCGCTGTACCTCGCCCTGAACGTCGTCGTGGTCGGGACCGGCCTGTGGCAGGTGGCCACCGAGCCCCACGTCATCACGGACTGGTCGGACGCGCTGACCACCGAGCACGGGAACCCGATCATGATGATCGCCATCGCGCTCGTCGTCTTCCCCAAGCTCGCCCTCGGCCTGTCCGGGTTCGAGACCGGCGTCGCCGTCATGCCGCACGTCCAGGGCGACGCGGACGACACGGAGGAGAACCCCGCGGGCCGGATCCGCGGCACCAAGAAGCTGCTGACCACGGCCGCCGTGATCATGAGCGTCTTCCTCATCACCAGCAGCTTCATCACGACGTTGCTGATCCCGGCCGACGAGTTCCAGCCGGGCGGCGAGGCCAACGGCCGCGCCCTCGCCTACCTCGCCCACGAGTACCTGGGCTCCGCCTTCGGCACCCTCTACGACATCTCGACGATCCTGATCCTGTGGTTCGCCGGCTCGTCGGCCATGGCGGGACTCCTCAACCTCATGCCGCGGTACCTGCCGCGCTACGGCATGGCTCCCCAATGGGCGCGAGCCCTGCGGCCCATGGTCATCGTCTTCACGCTCATCGCGTTCCTGGTCACCTGGATCTTCGACGCCGACGTGGACGCCCAGGGCGGCGCGTACGCCACCGGTGTCCTCGTCCTGATCACCTCGGCCGCCGTCGCCGTGACCATCGCCGCGCGCCGCGCACGGGAGCGCGGCTGGACCATCGCCTTCGGCGTCATCTCGGCCGTGTTCGTCTACACCACGGCGGTCAACGTCGTCGAACGCCCCGACGGCGTGAAGATCGGTGCCTGCTTCATCGCCGGCATCATGGCCCTCTCGCTCCTGTCGCGTCTCGCCCGCGTCTTCGAACTGCGCGTCACCGACGTGGAACTGGACGACATGGCCGAGCGGTTCATCCGCGACACCGCCACACGCACGATCCGGTTCATCGCCAACGAGCCCGACAGCCGCGACGCGACGGAGTACCGCGAGAAGACGGAGCAGATCCGCCTCGACAACGACGTGCCCCCGGGCGACGACTTCCTCTTCGTCGAGGTCACCGTCCTCGACCCGTCCGAGTTCGAGTCGGGGCTCCGGGTGCGGGGCGAGGTGATGCACGGCCGGTACCGCGTGCTGAGCCTGGAGAGCTCGACCGTCCCCAACGCGCTCGCCGCGCTGCTGCTCCACGTACGCGACGAGACCGGGCAGCGTCCGCACATCTACTTCGAGTGGACCGAGGGCAACCCGATGGCCAACTTCCTGCGCTTCTTCCTCTTCGGCCAGGGCGAGGTCGCGCCCGTCACCCGTGAGGTCATCCGCGAGGCGGAGCCGGACCGCACCCGCCGCCCGCACGTCCACGCCGGCTGACGGCGAGCGATTCGTACCGCACGGAGATCCAGCCGGACCGGCGTCCGGGCGCCGGTCCGGCTGGACGTGTCCGGGCCGGGCCCTACTCGCCGATGTCCCGGCTGCGGAGGTCGTCCAGCGTCTCGCGCCGCACGAGGAGGCGGGCGGTGCCGCCGTCGACCGCGACGACCGGGGGACGGCCGACCATGTTGTACCCGGACGCCATCGACAGCTGGTACGCGCCCGCCACGGGTACCGCGAGCAGGTCGCCGGGCCGGATGTCACCGGGCAGTTCGACGTCGGCGGCGAGGATGTCGCCCGCCTCGCAGTGCCGGCCCACCACCGTCGCCGCGCGGGTGGTGACGGTGGAGTGGCGGCCCACGAGACGAGGCGCGTAGCGCACCCCGTACAGGGCGGGGCGGGGGTTGTCGCTCATGCCTCCGTCCACGGCCACGAACACCTGGTCGCCGGTGCTCTTCACGGCCAGTACCCGATAGAGCGCCACCCCCGCCGGGCCGGCGACGGCACGACCGGGTTCGATGGTGAGCCGCGGCACCCCCAGCCCGGCCGCCGTACAGCTCGCGGCGAGTTCGATGCGCAGTCCGCGGGCCAGGGCCGTCAGGTCGAGGGAGGGCTCCCCGGGCCGGTACGCGATGCCGTGTCCGCCGCCCATGTCGAGCTCGGGGAGCACGAGGCCGTGGGTGTCGCGGACGCGCGCCATCAGCCCCACCATGCGGCGCAGGGCGGCTGCGTACGGCTTGACGTCCGTGATCTGGGAGCCGATGTGGCAGTGCAGACCGACCAGTTGGAGCTGAGGCTGGGTCAGGACGCGTGCGATGGCGTGCTGCGCGGATCCGTCGGTGAGGGAGAGGCCGAACTTCTGGCCGTCCGTGCCGGTGCGGATCTTCTCGTGACCGCCGGCGGAGACTCCGGGGACGACGCGGATCATCACCTTCTGCCGGCCGCGGGGGCCCACGAGCGCCGCCAGCCGCGCGATCTCGGACGGGCTGTCGATGACGATCCGGCCCACCCCGAGCCGGAGGGCCGACTCGATGTCGTGCGGCGACTTGGCGTTGCCGTGCAGGACGATGCGGTCCGGCGGAAACGCCGAGGTGACCGCGAGTTCGAGCTCCCCCGCCGAGCAGACGTCCAGTCCGAGGCCCTCCTCGGCGACCCAACGGACCATGGTCCGGGACAGGAACGCCTTGGCGGCGTACAGCACGTCGGCGTCGGGGAACGTGTCCCGGTACGCACGGCAGCGGGCCCGCACCTCACCCTCGTCCAGCACGTACACGGGTGTGTCGAAGCGGTCGGCGACGTCGGCCAGCGACACCCCGCCGACGGAGAGACCGCCGTGCGGCAGCCGGGTCGTGGACGCCGGCCACACCGACAGGTCGTCCGCTTCCGCGGCGATCTCGGAGACCAGAGCGATGGTCATGGAAGTCGTCCCCTTCTCAGACGGCCCGGACGGCTCGGACGGCCCGCTCCGGCCGCGCGTCCGTCCGTAGGTCCGGTGTGTGCGTGGTCGTGGGGACCGCGGGGGCCGACAGCGTCGGGTCGACGGTGACCAGGTCCGCGCCGAGCGGCACGCAGAGCGTCCGCAGGACGGATTCCGACAGCCGGATGTACGGCTGCGCCTCGCCCAGCACCTCGGTCAGTCGGCTCGTACGGGTGAAGCCGACTGCGGTGCGCGCGCCGAGCGGCGTGCGGAACAGCCGGATCACGGTCTCCGTGCCGCTTCCCGGCCGGACGGGCACGTACAGCGGTCCGGCCGGGACCTGTTCTTCGGGCTCGGGATCGTCGGCGTACTGGAACAGACACATGGGGCCCTCCCTGAGGAGCCGCGAACGGTTGGTGAGGC
>NZ_JBHTTQ010000066.1:0-42333 GCF_042794475.1 Streptomyces sp. NPDC056527 | reverse complement strand
CGGTAGCCGCGCCAGGGGCCTTCGTGCGAACAGCCGGCCCCTCAGGTGGAGCCGATCATGCGCGCGTAGACGACCACGTTGCCCTGGTAGCCCTGCGCCCGGGAGTAGCCGCCGCCGCAGGTGATGACCCGGAGCTCGGGCTCGCCGGTGTCGGCGTAGACCTGGACCCCGGGGAAGTTGTTCTTGTCGTACACCTCGATGCCGTAGATCTCGAAGACCGCGACGCGGCCGTCGTACCGCTCCACCTCGATGTGCTGGCCCTTCTCCAGCGAGCCGAGGCCGTAGAAGACCGCGGGGCCCGCCTCGTTGTCGACATGGCCGACGACGACGGAGGTGCCGCGCTGGCCGGGCGCGATGCCGTTCTGGTACCAGCCGGCCAGGTTGGCGTCCTGCGGGGGCGGTGCCTCGATCCAGCCGGCCGGGTCCAGACCCACGTCCATGATCGGCGCGGCGACCCGGATCGAAGGGATCCTGATGCGCGAGGCCGGGGCGTGGGGCAGCGGCTCCACACCCGCGGACATGGGGGGCGGAGCCCCGATCAGGCTCGTGTCGGGAGCCTCGGCCGCCGCGGGCTGCGGCGGGCCGAGCTCGACGTCCACTCCGTTGCGCATCATCGCCAGACCCGACAGCATGACGAGAGCCAGGACGCCCCACGGTGGGCGTCTTCTTCTCGGCTCAAGGACGCTGAAGTCCTTGGGGCTCATGGTTCTCCCTTCGTGGCGTCGTCAGAACGGTAAGGGCGGCGGGCCGGACCGGCGATCAGAGCGGTGCGAACGGGTGGCGGCCGGGTGCCCGGGGGCGCCGTGAGGTGCGGAGCCCCTTGGTACCCGAGGGTGGACCGGGTGACGGGGACGATCACCCATCCGAGTATTCGTCGGACAATCGTCCTGACACTGCGTGACCTGCGGCTCCGTCAGATTCAGGACCGTTTCCTCGGCGTGTCGCCTCACCGGGGTGGCCCATTGTCGAAATGCGCAGGTCGCCACTGCTTGTGAGGGTTCGTCATGGAAGGCGTACTCGTCGAATCTCCCGGAGCACCGCTTTGGGGCGTCTTCCACTGGAGGTTCAACCATGCGTGCTGCACGCACTCTGGCGGTGACCGCCACCGCGTTCGCGGCGGTCGGGCTCGCAGCCCCTCTCGCCGCCGCCCACGGACCCGGCAACCTGGCCGTCAGCTCCTACCAGGTCGACCAGGGTGGTGATGGTCGGGGTGGTGACGGTCGGGGTGGTGACGGCGCCAACAGCGTCACCGTCTCTCCGTTCGCCGTCCACCAGGGCGCGACCCTCACGATCACCGTCCGGGGCTGCGCCGGGGGCACGGTCTCGTCCAACGCCTTCCCGACGGTCACCCTCTCCGGCAATGTCAACGGCGTCTCCACCGCCACCGCCCGCATCCACAACAACGCCACGCCCGGCCAGTACAACCTGGCCGTCCAGTGCGGCGGCCGGACGCTCACCCAGACCTTCCGTGTGCTGGCCGGTCAGGGCGCGCTGGGCGGCATCGGCGGCTCGCTCGCGCCGAGTTCCGCGGAGATGGCCGTCGGCGGTTCGCTCGTCGCCGCGGCCGCGCTCGGTGGCGGTCTCTTCATCGCCCGGCGCCGTATGAGCAGCGGAAGGGCCTGACCGGCCGAACCTCCCGGTCGGCCGTATACGCCCGTCGCCCCCGAATCCTGATCTCTCAGGACTCGGGGGCGACGGGCTTGTGCGGGTCTTGCTCGCGGGAGTCTTCTTGCCGGTGCGGGTTCTGCGGCCCCTGGTTCGGGAGCCGACCGTCGGGGGACACCGCCCCGCCGTCAGTGACGCCGGCCCCGGTCGGGGTTCATCCGGCGCCGCACGACGACGACGGTTCCGGCGGCCGCGGCGAGGAACAGACCGGCCCCGGCCGCGAGCGTCGCCGTGTCGACGCCCTCGACCGAACCGCCGAGACCGCCCTGGACACCCCGGGGGGTGGTCAGGATGGTCGAGCTGGTGGTCGCGGACGCGGTGGTTCCGCTGATGGTCAGGGTGACGGTGTCCGTGATGCCGCCGGTGCAGTTGAACGCCACCGTGTAGACGCCACCGCGCCGGGCGTCGGTGTCCACCGTGGCGGTGGCCGAGGACCCGGGGGCGATGGTCACGGTGTCGAAGATGCCCGACGACGCCAGTGTCGTACTGCGGCAGCCGGGAGCGGTGAGCGTCACTCGCCCGCCCGGCGCCACCAGGGAGGGCGTCACGACGAAATCGCCCGGTGCCTTCGCTCCGGCGGCATTGGGGTTCGGTGCGGGGGCGCCGTCCGCCGCGGAGGCGACGGGAGCGGCCAGGGCGAGAGTGGCCGCCCCCAGCAGGGCAGTGGACACGGCACGTATCGCGCGCATGGAATCCTCCGGGTCCCCGAGGAGCAGCCGCGGAAGGGTTTCCGCGCAAGGACAGGGCGTGCACCTCGATACCCGAAACGCTAGGAGCGCACTACCACGGCCGCGATCCCAGACGGGCGAATGGGTCATTCATGTCCCCCGTGCGGCCCACTCGTGTCGCGCACGGCTAGCTCGTGAGGTGCGGGAAGAGGTCGGTGAAGGGCGCGGCCGTCGCCGAGATCCCGCGCCCGAACGGCGCGTCGAAGTCCCAGATCAGGAAGAGCAGGAAGGCGATCAGCGCGCTGAACAGACCGGCGAGAAGCAGTTCACGGCCGGTGCGCCGGATCTGCAGGGTGAAGATCAGGCCGACCGTCACCAGCGCACCGATGATCAGGCCGAACCAGACCACCCCGGGCATGGTGGCCCCCGCGTTCTGGCCCCGCGCGCCCCGGGTGTCGTCCACCACCGCCACCTGGTCCACGAGCGGCTGGTACGCCTGCCCCTCGTGGTCGTCGGCCGGCCGGTAGTCGGTCACGCTCCGGCGCACCTGCTCCAGGAGGCGGGTGCCCTCCTCGCTGAGCTCGCCGTGCTCGGACATGTGGCTCCACTCCTCGTCGACCACGTACGAGACGTACGCGTCGACATCGGCGCGGATCCGGGTACGGACGTCGACCGGGTACACCTCGACCCGGGCCGAGATCTCGTGCAGCGCCTGGGCCTCCTGACGGACGGTCTCCTGCGCCGCGCCGCGCGCCTCCCAGACTCCGGCGATGGCGAGACCGAGCACGATCGCGTAGATCACGCCGATCATCATCGTCATGTACTCCATGACGTCGGGGGTCTCGCTGGGGTCGTCGTCGTCGGGGACCCGGCGGTTGTTGATGACGACGATGGTGAGGACGACCGCGCAGGCGGCGGCCATCGCGATGGTGAGGACGAGCCATTCGGACATGTGCTTCCTTCGGCGGGGCTCAGCGGGAGCGGGGGCGCAGGATCGCGGTCGCGAGCACCGCGGGGGCGGTGACAAGCAGCATCATCGAGACGAGCGAGGGACCGCTCTCGGGTTCGGGCCGCGCGGCGCGTTTGTACGCGGGCAGTGCGACGGGCGTCGCGGCCGGTGGGCGCGGGCGCAGCGAAGGAGCCGGGGGCGAAGGCGTGGGCGGCCTGGGAGCCCGGGGCGCCGGTGCGGGCCTCGGCGGGGTCGGCGCGGCGGGCTTGCGGGACTCCTGCCTCGGCGGGGGCGGCGGATCCGCGCGTACGGGAGGGGGTGGCGGCGCCGGTGGCTTCGGAGCCGGCGTGGGCGTCGGAGCCGGTGTCGGTGTCGGCTCGGTCGGCGGGGGAGGCGGCGGGGTGGTCGGTGGGGGAGGGGTCGGGGTGGGCGAACACGCCCCCGGCCCGATGACCGCGACCGAGGTGTTCGAGCCGCCGGGCCCGGTCGTGGCGTAGGCGCAGGCATCGGCGGCGGCGGGCGCGGGTGCGGCGAGGAGCCACACCAGCGCGGCGGCCGCCAAGGGCCGCGCGAGGGACGATCCGTACAGAGACACGCCGAAGAGCATGATCACAGGTCCGGAACACCACGCCGTGAAACGGCTCTGATTCCCCGGATGGTGGGGATCTCGCGGGGAGGGGTTTGACATCCCGCGGAAAATTCTTCGACTCCTCTTGAGCACGATCCAGTCGATCTCCGTATTCAAGGCCGGGAACGGCGTTCGGCGCCGCACCGACTGGCGATGAAACAACAGGAGTTGACATGAAGACCTGGGGGAACGCGGCACTCGCGCTCACGGCGGCGGCCATGCTCGCGCTGACGACGGCGTGCGGTCAGGAGCAGGGCTCGTCGTCGCTCGGCGGCCAGCCCGCCGGAGCGGCGAACCCGGCCGGCGCCCCGGCCGACAACGGTTACGGCTCCGGCGGTTACGCCTCCGGGGGGTACGGATCCGACGCGGGCAGCGGCGCGGCGGAACCCGCCGGGCAGCTGGCGGTGGCCGACACCAAGCAGCTCGGCAAGGTCGTCACCGACAGCGAGGGTTTCACCCTCTACCGCTTCGACAAGGACTCCGCCTCCCCGCCCAAGGCCACCTGCGAGGGGGACTGCGCCAAGGCATGGCCCGTGGTGAGCGCCGACGGCGCCAAGGCCCCGGCCGGCGTGGCGCCCTCCCTGCTCGGCGAGGTCACCCGGGCCGACGGCACCAAGCAACTCACCCTCGACGGCTGGCCGATGTACCGGTACGCCAAGGACACCAAGCCCGGCGACCTCAAGGGTCAGGGTGTCGGCGGCACCTGGTTCGCCTCCGCACCCGACGGGAAGAAGGCCGCACCGGCCGCGGGCGGCGGGGCCGACGAGGGCGGTGACGAGGAATCCGGAGTGGACGCCGCCGGGCTCTCGGTGCGCAAGGACCCCAAGCTCGGTGACATCGTGGTCGATTCGCAGGGCATGACGGTCTACCGCTTCAAGAAGGACTCCGCCTGGCCCATGAAGACGGCCTGCACCGGCGCCTGCCTGGAGAAGTGGCCGGTTGTCGCCCCCGTCGAGAAGAACGACACCAAGGGCATCACCAAGAAGGGCTTCGTGACCTTCAACCGCCCCGACGGCATCAAGCAGCAGACGATCGACTGCTGGCCCCTCTACACCTTCGCCGGCGACGAGGAGCCCGGAGACACCAACGGCCAGGGTGTGGGCGGCACCTGGTACGCCGTGTCCCCCGAGGGAAAGCTGGTCGGAGCGCCCAAGTAGGTCCCCCGCGCCGCGCTCCCGGCCTGTCGGCCCGCCGTCACTCCTCGCGTGACGGCGGGTCGGCGCACGTCCATGTGCACGTGAATTTGCACGAGCTGAAGGCGTGAATCCTGCGTTCCGCCTGCACGTGCCATTGGCGTGTGACCAAGAACGGACCGCGAATTTCCGTTTCTACTCGCTCTCCCGGCGGGCGATCAGTAGCCTCGGCTCGAACACCGGCCGCGAACACATGGCCGTATCCCCCGTGGCGACTTGTTGGAGACATTGATGGAGCGTCCCGCCTGGGCCCCGCCGGGTATCGATATCTCGGTGCCGAGCGTGTCCCGTATGTACGACTTCTATCTGGGCGGCTCGCACAATTTCGAGGTGGACCGGGAAGCGGCCCGCAAGGCCATGGAGTTCATGCCGGGACTCCCCAAGATCATGCAGGCGAATCGGGCCTTCATGCGCCGCGCCGTGCGCTTCGCCGTCGACAGCGGAGTCACCCAGTTCCTCGACATCGGCTCCGGCATACCGACGTTCGGCAATGTCCATGAGGTCGCCCAGGCCGCTTCCCCCGATGCGAGCGTCGTCTACGTCGACCACGACCCCGTCGCCGTCGCCCACAGCCGTGCCGTGCTGGAGGGCCAGGACCGCGCCGCCGTCGTCGCCGCCGATCTGCGCAAGCCGCTCGAGATCCTGCACAGCCCCGAGGTCCGCCAACTCCTCGACATGGACAAGCCGGTGGCGCTGCTCCTCGTCGCCGTGCTGCACTTCCTGGAGGACGAGGACGAACCGGAGAAGGCCGTCGCGGAGCTCGTCGACGCCCTCGCGCCCGGCAGCCTGGTCGTGCTGACCCACGCCTCCTACGAAGGCATCCCGCTCCTGCAGGAGGAGGCCGAGGGCACCGTCGGCGTCTACCGGAACATCCGCAACCCTCTCGTCATGCGCTCCCACGCCGAGATCAGCCGCTTCTTCGACGGCTGCCCGCTGGTCGAGCCGGGGCTCGTGTCCATGCCCGACTGGCGGCCCGACAGCCCGGCCGACGAGGAGGATCCGTACGCCTTCTCCGGCTTCGCAGGGGTGGGGCGCAAGGCGTGAAGGTGCCGTCACAGCCGTCGGGTCGCGGCGCGGAACCGGACGGTCTCGAGGACAGACTCAGGCGGTTCGTGACCATCTGGAGCCGTGCCATCTTCCCGGTCACGGCCACCTCGATGACCCGCGCCGAGTTCGAGCAGCATCTGCTGCCGCTCGCCCGCGAGTTGCGTGCCGCGCTGCACGCCCGGACCTTCGACAGCGCCCCCGCGCACCGCGCGGGCACCGCGCTCGTCGGCGTCCACTGCACGGACCCCGACGCGCTGAGCCGCACCCTCGGGGTCATCGACGCGTACCTGGTGCTCTACTGCGGCGAGGACGGCGCCTCCACCGAGGAGCTGCGCGCCCGCTGTTCACGGCTCCAGCACGCCATGGCGGCCGGCTTCGCCCAGGCCCTGCGCGAGCGGACCCTGCTGGAGCAGGAGGCCATCGCCCGCTCCGCGCTCACCGCCCGCAGCGCCGCCGAGGTCGCCCTGCACACCACCGAGAGCCGCTTCCGGGCGGTCTTCGACGGCGCGGCGGTCGGGATCGGCATCGCCGACCTCGAAGGCAACGTCCTGGAGGTCAACGAGACCCTCACCCGGATGTTCGGCGGTCTGGACCAGCAGATCCGCAGCCGCAAGGTCAACGAATGGGCCCATCCCGAGGACGGCCCGCACGTCTGGAAGCTCTACGACGAGCTGGTACGAGGCGAGCGCGACCACTACCGCGTCGAGAAGCCGTACTACCGGGGCGACGGCACCGTCCTGTGGACCAACCTCACCGTCTCGCTGCTGCGGGACGCCGAGGGTTTTCCCCGGTACCAGCTGGCGCTGTTGGAGGACACCACCGAACGGCGGCTGCTCAACCTGCGCCTGCGGTACGAGGCGACCCATGACGCGCTCACCGGGCTGCCCAACCGGACCCTGTTCTTCGAGCGCCTGGAGAAGGCGCTCACCCTGGGCGAGGGCGCCCGCTTCGGGCTCTGCTACCTCGACCTCGACGGCTTCAAGGCCATCAACGACAGCCTGGGGCACTCGGCCGGTGACCGGCTCCTCGTCGAGGTCGCCGACCGGCTGCAGAGCTGCGCCACGGCACCGGGCGAGATGGTGGCCCGGCTCGGCGGCGACGAGTTCGTCGCGCTGACCACCGGGCCCGGCACAGAGCGCGAGGTGGCCGAGCTGGCGAACCGTATCCTCGCCGCGCTCGCCTCGCCCGTGCGGATCGACGGCCGCGAACTGACCGTGCGGGGCAGCGTCGGTGTCGTCGAAGGGCCTGCGGGGGAGCGGACCCCGGCCGAGGTGCTGCGCAGCGCCGACATCACGATGTACCGCGCCAAGGCGGCGGGCGGCAATCGCTTCGAGTTCGCCGACGCGGAGGCCGACGCGCGCGCCATCACCCGGCACGGGCTGACCACCGCGCTGCCGGCGGCGCTGGAGCGCGGCGAGTTCTTCATCGAGTACCAGCCGCTGGTGCACCTCGGCGACGGCAGCGTGCACGGCGCGGAGGCGCTCGTACGGTGGTGCCACCCGCAGCACGGTGTGCTCGGGCCCGACCGGTTCATCCCGCTCGCCGAGAACACCGGCCTCATCGTGCCGTTGGGCCGCTGGGTCCTCCAGGAGGCGGTCCGCCAGGCCCGCTTCTGGCAGACCCGGCACTCCGACGGCGGCCCGCTGCGCATCAACGTCAACCTCTCGCCGACGCAGCTGCACCACCCGCGGCTGGTCGCCGACACGGTCGACGTCCTGGAGCGCTCGGGACTGGAACCCGGGGCCCTGTGCCTGGAGGTCACCGAGTCGGCGCTGATCGGCGCGGACGACGATCTCCTGAAGCCGCTGCGGCAACTCGCCGAGATGGGCGTGGACATCGCGCTGGACGACTTCGGCACGGGCTACTCGAACCTGGCGAACCTGCGCCGTCTGCCGGTGAGCGTCCTCAAGCTGGACCGTTCCTTCACACAGGGGATGCAGCAGCACCCGGCGGACCCGGTCGACGTCAAGATCGTGGAGGGCATCGTCGCACTGGCGCACAGCCTGAAGCTGGCGGTGACGGTCGAGGGCGTGGAGACGGGGGCGCAGGCGCAGCAACTGAGGGAACTGGGCTGCGACACGGCGCAGGGCTGGTACTACGCCCGCCCGGGCGCCCCGGACCGAATCCACACGCTCCTCCTCGCGGACGCGGTGTAGCCGACCGACGGGGAGCGGGCGTACGCCCTGCGGGAGGCGGCCCACAACCACCGGGGCGAGGGTGGGCGCCGTCTCGCGGGGCGGCTGCCCACAACCGACGGGGGCGCCGGCGGGCGTCAGGTCGAGTGGAGCAGCAGGCGCTGGAGCTCGCGTGCCGCGCGTGGTGGGGCCACGTCGCTGCGGTGGGCCAGGGCGATCGTGCGGCGCAGGCCCGGGCGGGCCAGGGACGTGACACGGAGGTCGCGGCCCGCGCGCGCCGCGACCATCGCCGGGACCACCGCCACCCCGAGACCCGCCCGTACGAAACCCAGCACCGCGTCCATCTCGCCGCCCTCCACCGTGAACGACGGCTCGAAGCCCTCCGCCCGGCACGCCGCCACGGTCAGCTCCCGCAGGTCGTAGCCGTGCCGGAACATCACCAGCGGCTGGTCCCGCAGATCCGCGATCCGCACCGGCCGCCCCGGCGCCGGCGCCGCCGCGCTCGACACCACCACCAGGTCCTCGCGTAGCAGCTCCACCGTGGTCAGCGCCGGGGACGGCGTCGGCAGCGGCAGCACCACCAGCGCCAGGTCCAGCGCGCCGCGCGCCAGCTCCCGTACGAGGTCGTGCGAGCCGCCCTCCTCGATGAGGAGCTGGATCCCCGGGTGCAGATCGTGGAAGGCGCGCAGCACGTCCGGCAGCAGACCCGTGCACAGGCTCGGCGTCGCGCCGAGCCGCACCCGCCCCCGCTTCAGCTGCACCAGCTCCTGCACCTCGTGCCGCGCCGTGTCCGTGTCCGCGAGGATCCGCCGGGCCAGCGGCAGCAGCGCCTCGCCCGCGTCCGTGAGCGCGATGTTCCCCCGTGCCCGGCTGAAGAGCTCCGCCCCCAGCTCCTGCTCCAGCGCCCTGATCTGCTGCGAGAGCGAGGGCTGGGAGACATGGACCCGTTCGGCGGCGCGGGTGAAGTGTCGGGTCTCGGCCACGGCCACGAAGTACAGAAGCTGCTGGAACTGCATAGGCTGAGCCTATCGAGATGAGCCGGACCATGTCTTGGACCTCTCGGGCCGTTCGGCCCTACCGTCGGTCGCATGGCTCTGGCAACGAAGACGGCACCGGCGGAACGACCACCGTCGCCCACACGCTCACGCGGCTTCTGGGCATCCACGATCGGCAAGAAGACGGTCATGGCTGTCAGCGGCCTGATCATGCTCGGCTACCTCGTGGCCCACGTCGCGGGCAACCTCAAGGTCTTCTTCGGCCCCGAGGAGTTCAACGCGTACGGTCACTGGCTGCGCACCATGGGCGACCCGGTCCTGCACTACTCCTGGGCCCTCTGGCTCGTCCGGATCGTGCTGCTCGCCGCGGTCGCCGCCCACGCCGTCTCCGCGTACCAGCTCAGCCGGCGCGACATCAAGGCCCGCCCCACCGCCTATGTCCACCGCCGTAAGCGGTCCTCGTACGCCACCCGCACCATGCGCTGGGGCGGGATCATCGTCGCCCTGTTCATCGTCTGGCACATCCTGGACCTGACCACCGGCACCCTCCACCCCGGCGGCTTCCAGGAGGGCCACCCGTACCAGAACATCGTGGACACCTTCTCGACCTGGTACGGCAACGTGATCTACATCGTCGCCATGCTCGCCGTCGGCCTGCACGTCCGCCACGGCTTCTGGAGCGCCGCCCAGACCCTCGGCGTCGGCAGCGCCCGTCGCGAGCGGCTGCTCAAGGCGCTCGCGAACGGCCTCGCGCTCGTCCTGACCGTGGGCTTCGTCTCCGTACCCGTAGCCGTCATGACCGGAGTGGTGAGCTGACATGAGCCATCTCGACTTCGCGACCGGAGAGCCGGTCGTCGACCACAAGGCCCCCGCCGGCCCCATCGCCGAACGCTGGGACACCCGCCGCTTCCAGGCCAAGCTGGTCAACCCCGCCAACCGCCGCAAGCACACCGTCATCGTCGTCGGCACCGGCCTCGCCGGCGGCTCGGCCGGCGCGACCCTCGCCGAACAGGGCTACCACGTCGTCCAGTTCTGCTACCAGGACTCCCCGCGCCGCGCCCACTCCATCGCAGCCCAGGGCGGTATCAACGCCGCCAAGAACTACCGCAACGACGGCGACTCCATCCACCGCCTCTTCTACGACACCGTCAAGGGCGGCGACTTCCGCGCCCGCGAGTCCAACGTCCACCGCCTCGCGCAGATCTCGGTCGAGATCATCGACCAGTGCGTCGCCCAGGGCGTCCCCTTCGCCCGTGAGTACGGCGGACTGCTCGACACCCGCTCCTTCGGCGGCGTCCAGGTCTCCCGCACCTTCTACGCCCGCGGCCAGACGGGCCAGCAGCTGCTCCTCGGCGCGTACCAGGCGCTCTCCCGGCAGATCGCCGCGGGCAACGTCGAGATGCATGCCCGCACCGAGATGCTCGACCTGCTCGTCGTCGACGGCCGGGCGCGCGGCATCGTCGCCCGCGACCTGATCACCGGCGAGATCTCCACCCACTACGCGGACGCGGTGGTCCTCGCCAGCGGCGGCTACGGCAACGTCTTCTATCTGTCGACGAACGCCATGAACTCCAACGCCACCGCCGTCTGGCGGGCCCACCGGCGCGGCGCGTACTTCGCCAACCCCTGTTTCACCCAGATCCACCCCACCTGCATCCCGCGCACCGGCGACCACCAGTCCAAGCTGACGCTGATGAGCGAGTCGCTGCGCAACGACGGCCGCATATGGGTCCCCAAGGCGAAGGGCGACACGCGTCCCGCCGCCGAGATCCCCGAGGACGAGCGCGACTACTACCTGGAGCGCATCTACCCCTCCTTCGGCAACCTCGTCCCCCGCGACATCGCCTCCCGCGCCGCCAAGAACGTCTGCGACGAGGGCCGGGGCGTCGGACCGGGCGGCCAGGGCGTGTACCTCGACTTCGCCGACGCGATCCGGCGGATGGGCCGCAAGGCGGTCGAGGAGAGGTACGGCAACCTCTTCGACATGTACGAGCGGATCACCGCCGAGAACCCGTACGAGGTCCCGATGCGGATCTACCCCGCCGTGCACTACACGATGGGCGGACTCTGGGTCGACTACGACCTCCAGACCACCGTCCCGGGCCTGTTCGCCATCGGCGAGGCCAACTTCTCCGACCACGGCGCCAACCGCCTCGGCGCCTCCGCGCTGATGCAGGGCCTCGCCGACGGCTACTTCGTCCTGCCCTCGACCATCAACGACTACCTGGCGCGCCACCCGCATGCGAAGCCGGTCACCGACGACCATCCGGCGGTGCGCGACGTGCTCGCCGAGACCGAGGACCGGCTGAACCTGCTGCTCTCGGTGGACGGCGACCGGACGCCCGACTCCTTCCACCGCGAACTGGGCGAACTGATGTGGGAGTTCTGCGGCATGGCCCGTACGGACGAGGGGCTGCGCAAGGCGCTCGACCGCATCCCCCAGATCCGCGAAGAGTTCTGGCGCCGGATCAAGGTTCCGGGTACCGGCGAGGAGTTCAACCAGTCCCTGGAGAAGGCCAACCGGGTCGTCGACTACCTGGAGCTCGCCGAGCTGATGTGCCTCGACGCGCTGAACCGGGCCGAGTCCTGCGGCGGCCATTTCCGTGAGGAGTCCCAGACGCCGGACGGCGAGGCCGCGCGGCGCGACGAGGAGTTCTCGTACGCGGCGGCCTGGGAGTTCAACGAGGGCGCCGCCCCCGTCCTGCACAAGGAAGACCTCGTCTTCGAGTACGTCCACCCCACTCAGCGGAGCTACGCATGAAGCTCACCCTGCGCGTCTGGCGCCAGAAGAACGCCGACGCCCCCGGCGCCATGTCCACGTACGACGTGGACGGCATCTCCTCCGACATGTCCTTCCTGGAGATGCTCGACACGCTCAACGAGGAGCTCATCCTGCGGGGCGAGGACCCCGTCGCCTTCGACCACGACTGCCGCGAAGGCATCTGCGGCGCATGCAGCCTGGTCATCAACGGCGACGCCCACGGCCCGGAGCGCACGACCACGTGCCAGCTCCACATGCGGTCCTTCCAGGACGGCGACACGATCGACATCGAGCCGTGGCGCGCCTCCGCCTTCCCGGTCGTCAAGGACCTGGTCGTCGACCGCTCCGCCTTCGACCGCATCATCCAGGCCGGCGGCTACATCAGCGCCCCGACCGGCGCGGCCCCCGAGGCCCACGCGACCCCGGTCCCCAAGGCCGACGCCGACTTCGCCTTCGAGCACGCCGAGTGCATCGGCTGCGGCGCGTGCGTGGCGGCCTGCCCGAACGGCTCGGCGATGCTCTTCACCTCGGCCAAGGTCAACCATCTGAACGTCCTGCCCCAGGGATCCCCCGAGCGGGAGACACGCGTCCTGGACATGGTGGGCCAGATGGATGCCGAGGGGTTCGGCGGCTGCACGCTCACCGGAGAGTGCGCGACGGCCTGTCCGAAGGGGATCCCGCTGCCGTCGATCGCCGCCATGAACAAGGAGTGGCTGCGGGCGACGCGCAGGTCCGGCCGCCGATAGGGGCGTCGCATCCGCCGGCCGACGCCTCGTCCCGCTCAGCCGCCGACCGCCCGCAAGGTCCCCGGGCGGCGGCCCATCAGCCCGTCGAGCGCCACCGACGTCGCCTCGTCGGCCGGCAGGTGCACCACCACGTGCTGGCCGTCCGTCTCGGGCAGCTCCAGCACCTCGTACGCCAGCCGAAGCTCACCCGCCTCCGGATGGACGAACCGGTCGAGGCCGGAGCGGGCCCGCAGCAGCCCCGGTGACCGCAGCCGGTCGGAGAACGCCCGGCCCGCCGTCACGGTCAGCTCCTGGGCCAGCTCGGCCATGTGCGCGTCCGAACCGGTCACCGCGAAGGACAGCGCCCCCACCTGCTGATCGGCCACCCGGTCCCAGTCGGGGAACACCTCACGGGCCCGCGGATCGGTGAACACGTACCGCAGCCGGTTCGGCGGATCCCCGTCCAGCAGCCCCACCGGACCGGCCAGCCGTGCGTAGCCGTCGGTGTACGCCACGGTCTCGCCCAGCATGTTCATCACCGCGGCCGGCGTCGGACCCAGCCGGTCCAGCAGTGCCCGGACCGTCGCCCGCACCTCGCGGGCCGGACCGGGCGTCACCGCGCACATGTGCCGCTGCATGCCCGATTTCATCAGGTTCCGCAGATGCACCCGGGCGTCCAGGGGCAGCCGAAGCGCCTCACTGAGCGCGCCCAGGACCTGCGGGGACGGATTACGGTCCCGGCCCTGCTCCAGCCGCGCCAGGTACTCGACGCTGATCCCGGCCAGCATCGCCAGCTCCGTCCGGCGCAGGCCCGGCGTCCGCCGCCGCGGGCCCGCCGGAAGCCCGGCTTCCGCGGGAGTCATCGCCTCGCGTCGGGCGCGCAGGAAGGCCCCCAGTTCGTTGTCGCTCATCCACCGATCGTACGAGCGCGGGGCGAGCCGAGGGTGGCCCTGTCACTACCAGCCTCGGCACGGCCTTCCTCACACCCCGGCCAGGCGGCAGCGTGAAGCCCATGACCACCGAATCGCACAGCACCACCGTCCTTCCGCTCGCCCCCGGCGACTGGGTCTTCGACCCGCTGCACTCCTCCGTCGGCTTCACCATCCGTCACCTCGGGATCTCCAAGGTGCGCGGCCGCTTCAACGAGCTCTCGGCCGGACTCCTCGTCGGTGACACCCTCGACGCCTCCTCCATCACCGCGACCGTCGCCCTCGCCTCCATCGACACCGGCAACGCGGACCGCGACGCCCATGTGCGCGCCGCGGACCTCCTCGACGTGGAGAAGCGACCGACGATGAGCTTCCGTTCCACCCGCATCGCCGGCGCGGGCGAGGACTGGACCCTGGAGGGCGACCTCACCATCGGCGACGTGACCCGGCCCATCACCTTCGACGTCGAGTTCGGCGGTGTCGTCGACGTCCCGATGGACGGCACCAGGCATGCCGGTTTCGACGCCACCGGCGAGTTCCGGCGCAGCGACTTCGGGCTCGACTTCGCCCCCGGCTTCCTCGGCGACGTGATCAAGGTGAGCCTGGAGGTCCAGTTCGTCGAGCCCAAGTAGGCGCGGACGGGTCTCATGCGTCGAGCCGGGCCGCCAGATACGGCGCGGTCCGGCTCGACGTCGCGTCCGCCACTTCGGCGGGCGGCCCCTCGGCGACGATCCGGCCGCCCTGCTCACCACCGCCCGGCCCGAGGTCGAGCACCCAGTCCGCCGTGGCGACCACGTCCATGTCGTGCTCGACGACGATCACCGAGTGTCCGGCGTCGACAAGCCCGTGCAGCTGGCGCATCAGCACCTCGACATCGGCCGGGTGGAGGCCGGTCGTCGGCTCGTCCAGGACGTAGAGGGTGTGGCCGCGCCGCAGCCGCTGGAGCTCGGAGGCGAGTTTGATGCGCTGGGCCTCGCCGCCGGAGAGCTCGGTCGCGGGCTGACCGAGCCGCAGGTAGCCGAGGCCGACGTCGAGCAGGGTGCGCAGACTGCGCGCGGCGGCCGGGGTGTCGGCGAAGAACCCGGCCGCGGCCTCGACCGTCAGGTCGAGCACCTCCGCGATGGTGAGCCCGCGCAGCCGGACCTCCAGGGTCTCCGGGTTGTAGCGGGCCCCGTGGCAGTCCGGACAGGGCGCGTACGTGCTCGGCAGGAAGAGCAGCTCGACCGAGACGAAGCCCTCGCCCTGGCAGGTCTCGCAGCGCCCGCCGGCCACGTTGAACGAGAACCGCCCGGCCTTGTAGCCACGGGCGCGAGCCTCCTCGGTGGCGGTGAAGAGCTTCCGTACGACATCGAAGAGGCCCGTGTACGTGGCGAGGTTGGAGCGGGGAGTGCGCCCGATCGGCTTCTGATCGACCGTCACCAGACGCTCCACGCCCGGAAGATCCTCGGACAGCTCGCCCACCAGCGTCGACTTCCCCGATCCGGAGACCCCGGTCACCGCCGTCAGGACACCGAGGGGGAAGGCCGCGTCCAGGGCCTTGAGGTTGTGGCGGGTGACCGGGCCGGTCCGCAGCCAGCCGGCGGGCTCGCGCACCGCCCGCTCGGCCACCGCGGCACGGTCGAAGAGGAATCGGCGGGTCGCGGACTCCTCGACACCCGCGAGCTCGTGCGGCGGGCCGCTGTGCAGCACCCGGCCTCCGTGCACCCCCGCCAGGGGGCCGACGTCCACGATCCAGTCGGCGTGGCGCACCACGTCGAGGTGGTGCTCGACCACGAACACCGAGTTGCCGGCCGCCTTCAGCCGGTCGAGGACCACCAGCAGCGCCTCGGTGTCGGCGGGGTGAAGTCCCGCGGAGGGTTCGTCGAGGACGTACACGACGCCGAACAGTCCGGAGCGCAACTGGGTGGCGAGCCGCAGTCGTTGCAGTTCGCCGTTGGACAGGGAGGGGGTGGTGCGGTCCAGACTCAGATAGCCGAGGCCGAGCTCGGTAACCGTGCCGATCCGGGCGAGCAGGTCCTCGGTGAGCACCCGTGCGGTCTCCGAGCCGTCGTGCGCCGCGAGCAGGCCCGCCAGCGCGGTCAGCGGCAGGGCCGCCAGCTCGGCGATCGTCCGGCCCGCGAAGGTGACGGCGAGAGCCTCCGGACGCAGTCGGCTGCCGCCGCACACCGGGCACGGCTCGCTGGTCAGGAAGCGCTCCGCCTTCGCGCGCAGGGTCGCGCTCTTGGAGTCGGAGAAGGTGTGCATCACATAGCGCCGAGCACTCATGTACGTGCCCTGGTACGGGCGTTGGATGCGCCCCGCCTCCCGTACCGGATGGACCGTGACGACCGGCTGTTCGTCCGTGAAGAGGATCCACTCCCGGTCCTTCGCGTCCAGCTCCCGCCACGGCCGGTCGACGTCATGGCCGAGGGTGTCCAGGACGTCGCGGAGGTTCTTGCCCTGCCAGGCACCCGGCCAGGCGGCGATCGCCCCCTCCCGGATCGACAAGTCCGGCTCCGGGACCAGTAGTTCCTCGCTGGTCTCGTGCACCCGGCCCAGACCGTGGCACGCGGGGCAGGCGCCGGCGGCGGTGTTCGGCGAGAACGCGTCGGAGTCGAGCCGCTCGGCCCCTGGCGGGTACGAGCCGGCGCGCGAGAAGAGCATCCGCAGCGAGTTGGACAGGGTCGTGACCGTGCCGACCGACGAGCGGGCGTTCGGCGACGAGCGGCGTTGTTCCAGCGAGACCGCGGGCGGCAGACCGGTGATCTCCCCGACCTTCGGCGCGCCCACCTGGTGGATCAGCCGCCGCGCGTAGGGCGCGACCGACTCGAAGTACCGGCGCTGGGCCTCCGCGTAGATCGTGCCGAAGGCGAGCGAGGACTTGCCGGAGCCGGACACCCCGGTGAAGACGGCGATCGCGTCACGTGGAATGTCGACATCGACGCCCGCGAGATTGTGCTCGCGTGCGCCGCGGACGCGGACGTACGGGTCGTGACGCTGGTCGTCGGAGCTGTCGGGCATTCCTCGATACTAGGCGTTTGCGCTGGTCAGGCCCGTACGCAGGCCCGCGACACGGGCGAGCCCGCGGTAGGAGTCGCGGAGCGCCTCGCGATCGTGGGTACTGGTCGTCACCAGCACCTCCTGCGCCCCGCTCTCCTTCACCACCCGCTCCAGCGCTTCGGCGACCTGCTCCTGGGTGCCGTACACATGCCCCTCCAGACCCGACTCGAAGAAGTCGCGCTGCTTCTCCGTCATCGTGAGCTCCTCGATCCGCTCGACGGGCAGGAGCGGCGGGAACACGCCCTGGGTGCGCGAGTACGCGAGCGACCACGCCTCCGGGATCAGCAGGCGCCTGGCCTCCTCCTCGGTCCCGGCCACGGCGACCGTGCCCGCGACGACGACGTACGGCTCGTCGGACCAGAGGGAGGGGCGGAAGGCGGAGCGATAGGTGTCGATCGCGCGCAGCATCCGCTCCCGGCCCCGCAGATCCCCGATGACCATGGGGAGGCCGGCCTCGGCGGCGATCGTCGCGCCCTCGCCGGTCGCGAGGACGTACGGCGGCACGCGCAGGCCCTCGGCAGGCCGGGCGTGCACCTGAGGATGGGCGGTCTGGGTGCCGGTGAACCAGCCGAGCAGCTCGGTCAGCTGCTCCGCGAACCGCTCGGCGTCGTCCTTGTCCCGGCCGAGCGCCCGCCGGATCCCGTCCGTGAAGCCGACCGAGCGGCCGAGCCCCATGTCGATCCGTCCGGGGAACAGCGACTCCAGGACGCCGAACTGCTCGGCGACGACCATCGGCTGGTGGTTGGGAAGCATCACCCCGCCCGTCCCGACCCTGATGGAGGACGTGGCGCCTGCGACGGCGGCGGCCAGGACGGCGGGGGCGGAGCCGGCCACGCCGGGCACGCTGTGGTGCTCCGACACCCAGAACCGGTGGTATCCGAGCGCCTCCGCCTCCCGGGCGAGATCCACCGTGGCACGCAGGGCGACGGACCCGTCCTCGCCCTCCCGCGTCCGGGAGCGGTCGAGGACGGAGAGACGGATGCCGTCGAGAGAAAGGGTCACGAAGGGTTCAACGTCACGGCGCCGCGAGGATTCCCGCGAGGCCGGATCGCCGGGGGGCGTCGCGACCCGGCCGTCGTCCGTGCCGGGCCGCGCTCCTCGGTGCCCGCGGTGTCGCCTCCGTCCCCGTCCGGCGTGTGTGACCGACCGGGCCGGATGCCGGTGCGCGACCACGTACTGCCTACGCTGTCCGTGTGACGCGAAACAGCAGGCCCGTGGCCGTCTTCGATCTCGACAACACTCTCTCCGGCACCGCCCACCGCCAGCACTTCCTGGAGGGCCGACCTCGCGACTGGGAGGGCTTCTTCGCCGCCGCGCCCCAGGATCCGCCGCTCGCGCAGGGCGTCGCCCTGTGCCTGGAGGCCGCCGAGGAGTGCGAGATCGTCTATCTCACCGGGCGCCCCGAGCGCTGCTGCGAGGACACCGTCGCCTGGCTCACCGCGCAGGAACTGCCCCAGGGGCGGATCCATATGCGCCGCAACAGCGACTTCCGTCCCGCGCGCCACACCAAGCTGGAGATCCTGCTCCGGCTCGGCCGCGACCGCGAGATCCGGATGCTGGTCGACGACGACGAGCTGGTCTGCGACGCGGCCGCACAGGCGGGCTTCCGGGTCGTCCGGGCCCGCTGGGCCGCGGCGTCGGAGGCCCTGAAGGACGCCCAGGAGAAGGAGGGCCGGACCTGACCGACCGGGTCAGTCGCCTTCCTCCAGCCGGAAGCCGACCTTCAGCCCGACCTGGTAGTGCGCGATCGCCCCGTCGACGAGGTGACCGCGCACCTGTGTCACCTCGAACCAGTCGAGGCCGCGGAGCTTCTGGGAGGCCCGGTCGATGCCGTTGCGAATGGCCTGGTCCACGCTCTCCGTGGAGGTGCCGACGATCTCGGTGACGCGGTAGGTGTGGTTCGACATGGGGGCCGAACTCCTCTCCTTGGACCTTGGGGGTCACTCCACCGTGCCCCACCACGCCCCGGTCCGCGACACGTCGGGCGCCGGGTGGTCGGCGGCCCCGTCGGAGAGGGCGAGCCGGGAGACGATCCGGTAGCGGTCGCCCCGGTACAGCGAGCGGACGTACTCCACGGGCCGCCCACCCGTGTCCGAGGTGATCCGGTCGAAGAGCAGGGCGGGGGAGAGGACGGGGACGCCGAGCAGCTCGGCCTCCTCCTCGCTCAGGACGGTCGGCTCGATCGACTGGACGGCGTGCGCCGTCCGGATGCGGCACTTCTCGCGCAGATGGGCGTAGAAGCCGCTCTCCATGGCGGCGGGGGTCAGGCCGGGCACCAGATCCGCGGGGACGTGCAGATGCTCCAGGGCGATCGGAGCCCCGTCGACGTGCCGCAGCCGCGCCACGTACACCAGCTCGGCCGCGGGGGAGACCTTCAGCTTCCGTCCGATCCGCGCGCCCGCCCGTACGGTACGGAACTCCAGCACCGTGCTCGTCCAGTTGCCGCGGCTCCGGGGCGCGCCCGCCGTGTGGTCCTCGGCGACGAGCTCCTGGGTGATCTTGGCCGGTGCGACGAACATGCCGCGCCCGTGTTCCCGTACCAGCGCGCCCGTCGCGACGAGTTCGTCGACGGCGGCGCGCAGGGTGGGGCGTGAGACACCGAGCGTTGCGCACAGGGTGCGCTCCGAGGGGATGGCGTCGCCGGGGCGGCGCCCGTCGATCACGGCCAGCAGATGCTCCCGTACCCGCTCCCGCTTGAGCTCCATCGCGCGCCCTCCCCGGCCTGTCGTCCGGCGGTCAGTATGCATCCCCGGCGGTCGAGGAGGTCACGACGCCGTCGCGGGTGAAGTCGAGCCGGGAGACGATCCGGTAGCGGTCGCCCCGGTACACCGAGTGGACGTACTCCACCGGTCGGCCCGAGGTGTCGAGGGTGAGGCGTTCGATCAGCAGCGCGGGGGAGAGGACGGGGACGTCCAGGAGGGCCGCCTCGGCCTCGCTGACGACGGTGGGCTCGATCGACTGCGTTGCCTCCCGGACATGGACACGGTGGTGGTCCCTGAGATGGTCGTACAGGTCGCCGGCCTCCAACTCCTCCGCGGTGAGGGCGGCGGGGACCAGATCCGCCGGGATGTGGAGGTGCTCGATCGCCATGGGGGAGCCGTCGACCAGACGGAGCCGGGCGATGTAGAGCAGCTCGGCGGCGGGGGAGATACGGAGCTTGCGGCCGATGCGCGCGCCGGCCCGGAGCCTGGCGGATTCGAGGACCGTGCTGGACCAGCTTCCGGAGGCGCGGGGAACGGTGAAGGCCGCGTCGTCCGGGGCGAGTTGCTGGGTGATCTTGGCCGGTGCGACGAACATGCCGCGCCCGTGTTCCCGTACCAGCACACCCGTCGCGACGAGTTCGTCGACGGCGGCGCGCAGGGTGGGGCGTGAGACACCGAGCGTGGCGCAGAGGGTGCGCTCCGAGGGGATCGGTTCGCCGGGACGCCCTGCCTCGATCAGGCCCAGCAGATGCTCCCGTACGCGCTCCCTCTTCAGCACCCCGCCCGAGGGGCTGTCCTTCATGCGCTCTCCCTGACTGGTCAACTGGTAAGGCTCATCCTAACCAGACCTCCTCGCTGTCGAATGGGTGAACAGCGCATATTTTTCAAGGGGTTGACGGCCACATTGGTCCATGCCACCTTCTGGTCACGCATCTGACCACTTGACCAATTGGTCAACCACTTATCGAGGTGCCCGTGAACATCCGCCCCCTCGCCGGCCCCGTCGCCCTCATGGCGACCCTGGCTCTCTGTGTCACCGCCTGCGGTTCCACCGACGACCCCGCGAACGCCGACGGGGCCGCGAAGGTCACCGTCTGGATCATGAAGGACAGCGTCACCGACGACTTCCTGACCCGCTTCCGCACGGACTTCGAGGCGACGCACAAGGGCACCACCCTGGACATCCAGATCCAGGAGTGGGACGGCATCGGCGAGAAGATCACCGCGGCCCTGGCCAGCAAGGACGCTCCCGACGTCATCGAGGTCGGCAACACCCAGGTCGCCCAGTACGCGGCGAGCGGCGGCGTCCGCGACCTCAGCGCGAAGGTCGCCGAGCTGAACGGGGCCGACTGGCTGCCCGGTCTCGCCGAGCCCGGCAGGGTCGACGGCAAGCAGTTCGGCATCCCCTGGTACGCCGCCAACCGTGTCGTCATCTACCACAAGGAGCTCTTCGCCAAGGCCGGCATCAGCGCCCCGCCCAAGACCCGCGCCGAGTGGCTCACCGTCACCGCCAAGCTCAACAAGGGCTCCACGCAGGGCATCTACCTCCCCGGACAGAACTGGTACACCCTGTCGGGCTTCATCTGGGAGGACGGCGGCGACCTCGCCGTGCAGAACGGCAAGGAGTGGAAGGGCGCGCTCGACACCCCGCAGGCCCTCGCGGGCATGGACTTCTACCGGCAGCTCCAGGCCCTCGGCAAGGGCCCCAAGGACTCCGACGAAGCCAAGCCGCCGCAGGCCGACGTCTTCGCCAAGGGGGACGTCGCCCAGATCATCGCCGTACCGGGCGGAGCGAAGATCGTCGAGGAGGCCAATCCGGCGCTCAAGGGCAAGCTCGGCTTCTTCCCGGTCCCCGGGAAGACGGCGGACAAGCCCGGCGCGGTCTTCACCGGCGGCTCCGACCTCATCGTCCCCGAGGCATCCGCCCACCCCGACGCCGCCTACGAGGTCGTCGAGGCGCTCGCCGGTGAGAAGTGGCAGACGGAGATGGCCAGAACGATGAGTTACGTGCCCAACCGCACCTCGCTCGCCCATGTGATCCAGGACGACGAGGGCACCGCCGCCATGGCCGCCGGTGCCGCGCAGGGCCGCGCGACGCCCAACTCCCCGCAGTGGGCGGCCGTGGAGGCCACCAACCCGATCAAGCAGTACATGACGGCCGTGCTCACCGGCACCGACCCGGCGCGGGCCGCCAAGGACGCGTCGGAGAGCATCACCAAGACCCTCGGCCCGTGAGCCGGCCGCGTCGCGGGGCCACCCTCTGGCCCTATGTCCTCGTCGCCCCTACGGTCCTCGGCGGCGCCCTGCTCCTCGGCTACCCCCTGGTCCGCAACCTGCTGATCTCCTTCCAGCAGTACGGAATGGGCGAACTGATCCGGGGCGGCGCCGGGTTCGTCGGCTTCCGGAACTACCGGACGGTCCTGGCCGACCCGGAGTTCTGGGAGGTCGTCCGGCGCACCTTCTGGTGGACCCTCGTCAACGTCGTCCTGATCACGGTGATCGGCACGCTCGTCGCGCTGATGATGCGGCGGCTCGGCCGGCGGATGCGGATCCTGGTCACGAGCGGGCTGGTCCTCGCCTGGGCCAGCCCGGTCATCGCCACCACCACCGTCTTCCAGTGGCTCTTCGCCTCCCGCCTCGGCATCGTCAACTGGGTACTCGTACGCCTCGGGTTCACCTCCTTCGAGGGGTACTCCTGGCTCGCCGACGGCACGGCCGCCTTCACCGTCCTCGTCCTGCTCGTGGTGTGGCAGTCGGTCCCCTTCGCCGCGATCACCCTGCACGCCGCGCTGCTGACCGTCCCCGAGGAGCTGTACGAGTCCGCCCGTCTGGACGGAGCAGGGGCCTTCCGGATCTTCCGCTCGATCACCCTGCCGCTGCTGCGGCCGATCTTCGGTCTGGTCCTGTGCCTCGAAGTCATCTGGGTCTTCCGCTGTTTCGCCCAGATCTGGGCGGTCACCCGGGGCGGCCCCGGAGACGCCACGACCACCCTGCCGGTCTACGCGTACCGGGTCGCGCAGTCACTGCACCGCTACGACCTCGGCGCGGCCGTCTCCACCCTGACGGTGCTCATCCTCGTCGCCGTGCTGATCGCCTACTTCCGTCAGATGCTCCGGCAGGAGGCCGACCGGTGAACTCCCGCGCGCTGCGCCGACTCCCTCTGAACACCGCCGCCGCGACCGTCTTCGTCCTCGCCGTCTTCCCGGTGTACTGGATGGTCTCCACGGCCTTCAAACCCACGCCCGACATCCAGGCAGAGACGCCCGTCCTGCTGCCGCCCTCCCTCACCCTGGAGCACTTCGCGCGCGCCGTGGAGGCGGACGGATTCTGGCTCTTCTGGCGCAACAGCCTGATCGTCACCGCCGGTTGCGTCCTGCTCGCGCTCGTCGTGGCGCTCGGCGCCGCCTTCGCGGTCGCCCGGATGCGCTGGCGCGGCCGACGCGCCTTCGTCCTCATGGTCTTCATCGCACAAGTGGCGCCGTGGGAAGCGCTGTTGATCCCGATGTACGTCATCGCCCGGGACGCCGACCTGCTCGACCGGCTGGGAACCCTGACCCTGATCTACTTCATGATCACCCTGCCGTTCACCGTCGTCACCCTGCGGTCCTTCCTCGCCGCCGTCCCCGCCGAGCTCGAAGAGGCCGCCCAGGTCGACGGCTGCACCCGGGCCCAGGCCTTCCGCCGCGTGACCCTCCCCCTGCTGGCCCCCGGCCTGCTGGCCACCTCGCTCTTCGGATTCATCACCGCCTGGAACGAGTTCGCCTTCGCCAACATGCTCATCATCAAGAACCAGGACGACCGCACGCTGCCCGTCTGGCTCTCCTCCTTCTCCAACGTCTTCGGCACCGACTGGGGCGCCACCATGGCCGCGTCCACCCTCTTCGCCCTGCCCGTCCTCGTCCTCTTCCTGGTCCTGCAGGGCCGGGTCGCCGCCGGGATGACCGGCGGAGCCGTGAAGGGATAGCGCGCCGCCATGCCCGTGCCCCACCTCGTCCCCCATCCCACCCAACTCCACCTCCTGCCGGGCAGATTCACCTTCGACGCCGACACCTCACTCAAGATCGCCACCGGGGCTCGGGTCGCCGCCGAGCTGCTGCGCACCCTCCTGGAGCCCGCCACCGGACTCCCGCTGCCCGAGCGCCCCGACGGCCCCGTCGTCCTCGCCCTCGATCCGGCTCTCACCGGTCTCGGCGACGAGGGCTACGGACTCACCGTCGGCCCCGAGGGCGTTCTGCTGCGCGCCGCCCGCCCCCGGGGGCTGCTGGCCGGAGTGCAGACACTCCGTCAACTCCTGCCCGTCCAGGCACTGCTCGACGAACCGGTCCCCGGCGTCGAGTGGTCCGTGCCCTGCGTACAGATCACCGACGTGCCCCGGTTCTCCTGGCGCGGAGTCATGCTCGACGTCGCCCGCCACTTCCGGCCCGTCTCCTTCCTCCGGAGATACGTCGACCTCCTCGCCCTCCACAAGCTCAACGTCCTCCACCTGCACCTCACCGACGACCAGGGCTGGCGCATGCCGGTCGCCGGCCGCCCCCGGCTCACCGAGATCGGCGGCTTTCCGCACGGCGGTGCCTACACCCGCTCCGAACTCGCCGGACTGGTGCGGCATGCGGCCGCGCGGGGTGTCACCGTCGTGCCCGAGATCGAGATGCCCGGGCACGCCAGGGCAGCCCTGGCCGCCTACCCCGAACTCGGCAACCGGCCGGACCGCAACCTGGGCGTCTGGGACCGCTGGGGTGTGTGCGACACCGTCCTCGGTGTCCACGACGGCGTCCTCGACTTCTGCCGCGAGGTCCTCGACGAGGTGCTCGACGTCTTCCCCTCGCCCCACGTCCACATCGGAGGGGAGGAGTGCCCGACCACCGAATGGCACGCCTCGCCCGAGGCCCGCCGACGGGTCGCGGAGCGTGGACTCGACGGCCCGGACGCCCTGCACGGCTGGTTCATGGAGCAGGTCGGGCGCCATCTCCTCGACGCCGGCCGCCGACCGCTCGGCTGGACCGAGACCGGCGCCGACCTCCCCCCGTACTTCACCGTCATGCCCTGGCGGGACACCGCCCACGGGCGCGCGGCGGCCAGCCGCGGCCACCAGGTCGTCATGGCGCCCCACCGTTCGACCTATCTCGACTACCCCCAGTCGGCGAGGTTCGACGAACCGCCCGGTCAGCCGGGCGCCGTCGTCGATCTGCGCGCCGTCCACGACACCGATCCCGCCCCGGCCCACTGGAGCCCGGAGGAGACCGCGCGGGTCCTCGGCACCCAGGCGCAGCTGTGGACCGAGTTCGTCCCCACCGCCGCGCATGCGGAGTACCTGACCTTCCCCCGGATCTGCGCCCTGGCCGAGACCGCCTGGACCGGGCGCAGGGACTGGCCGGGCTTCCAGGCCCGGCTGAGCCACCACCGGACCCGGCTCGACACCCTCCGGGTGCCGCGCCGCCTTTCCCCCACCTCCGTCCAAGGAGAGGAACCCCGATGAGCAACCGACCGATGAGTGCCCGACCGATCGGCGCCGGCCTGCGCATACGCGCCGCACTCGCCGTCGCCGCCGTGACCGGCCTCGGCGCCACCGCGCTGACCGCCCTTCCGGCCGTCGCGGCCGGCGAGGCCGTCACCGTCCAGTACCGGCAGAGCGCCACCGGGAGCGACCAGGTGGAGCCCTGGTTCAAGGTGGTCAACACCGGTTCGTCGAGCGTGCCGTTGAGCCAGGTCAAGGTGCGCTACTACTTCAAGGCCGACCCGGGAGCCTCGTACACCTACGCCTGCTCCTGGGCGGTGAAGGGCTGTGCCAACCTGACCGGCACCTTCGGCACGCTCGCGAATCCCACCGCCACCGCCGACCGCTATCTGGAGGTCGGCTTCACCGCGGGCGCGGGCAGCCTGGCCCCCGGCGCCGACACGGGCGACATGCAGCTGCGCTTCCACCGCTCCAACTGGCAGCCGCTGAACCAGAGCGACGACTACTCCTTCGGCCCGTCCCAGACCACGTACGCGAACTGGAGCAAGGTCACCGCCACCGTCGGCGGCGTCACGGTCTGGGGCACCGCCCCGGCCGGGAACGAGCCCACCCCGACGCCGACGGACCCGACCACCCCGCCGCCCACCGGTGGTCCCGCCCTCTTCGACGACTTCGACTACACCGGCCACACCGACCCGGCGATCGCCACCCACGGCTGGAGCGTGCGCTCCAACTCCGGCGGACCGGGCGTCCCCGGAGCCGGCTGGGCGCCCGAGAACGTGACCTTCGCCAAGGAGGGCACGAACTCGATCATGAACCTGAGGACCTCGACCGCCGGGACCGCCGAGTCCACCAAGCAGACCGAGATCCTCACCCGGGCCACGAAGTTCAAGAACGGCACCTACGCCGCCCGGGTCCGCTTCTCCGACGCGCCGATCTCCGGGCCGGACGGCGACCGTCTCGTCCAGACCTTCTTCACCATCAACGACCTCAAGGCGCCGATGGCGGACGACTACGCCGAGTACGACTTCGAGTACCTGCCCAACGGCGGCTGGGGCGAGCCCGCCAACATCCTCTACACCACCTCGTGGGAGACCTACCGGCCCGACCCCTGGGAGGCCGTCAACCAGCACTCGGAGGTCCGGGCGAGCTACGCCGGCTGGCACGACCTCGTCCTGACCATCGACGACAGCACGATCGTGTACTACGTGGACGGCCAGGAGTTCGGCCGCCACGACGCGCGCTATCTGCCCGAGCGCCCGATGTCCATCAACTTCAACCAGTGGCTCATCGACCTCGCGGGCCAGACCTCCACCACGGCGCGGTCCTACGACCAGAAGGTCGACTACGTCCTGCACGTGAAGGACCAGGTCCTGACCCCGGCCCAGGTGGCCGCCAAGGTCGCCGCGTACCGCACGGCGGGCACGGCCTTCGAGGACTCCGTGCCGGCCGTCCCGTAACGCCTGTCCCGCCCGTACCGGGCATAACGGGCGGGCGTGCCCGGCACGCCCGCCCCGAACCGGATGGACCGGGACTTGACCACCTGGTTGGTCCAGACCAGAATCCAGGCCACATACCCGCGCGAACACGCCGTTCGGTCCCCCCACGACGGGTCAGCTCCCCATGCCGCCCTCCATTTCATGGAACGCAGAAGGTGACCTACGTGAAGAACCGCCATCTCGTCTGTCCGCTCGCAGCCGCCACGGCCCTCGCCCTCGCGGGCTGCGGGCTCCTTCCCGGCGCCACCGAAGGCAAGCGCACGGTCAACGTCTGGCTGATGCGCGACAGCGTCAGCGAAGACTTCCTCACCCGCTTCACCGATGTGTACGAGGCCGAGCACCAGGGCATCGAACTGGAGTTCACCTTCCAGGAGTGGACGGGGATCGGCAAGAAGGTCACCGAGGCGATCAGCGGCAAGGGCGGCCCCGACGTCATCGAGGTCGGCAACACCCAGGTCGCCCAGTACGCGGACACCGACAAGCTCTACGACCTCACCCTGGAGTCCGTGCGCGACCTCGGCAGCGAGGACTGGCTGCCCGGTCTCGCCGAGCCCGGCCGCATCAGCGGAGCCCAGTACGGCATCCCCTGGTACGCCGCCAACCGCGTCGTGATCTACCACAAGGACCTCTTCCGGGAGGCCGGCGTCACCAAGCCGCCCGCGACCCGGGCCCAGTGGCTCGACGACACCGAGAAGCTCAACCGCACCGGCTCCCAGGGCATCTACCTCGCGGGACAGGACTGGTACACCCTCGCGGGGTTCATCTGGGACGAGGGCGGCGAACTCGCCGAGGACAAGGGCGGCGACTGGGCCGGTGCCCTCGACAGCCCGGCCGCGCTGCGCGGCATGGACTTCTACAAGGACCTGCAGTCGCTCGGCTCCGGACCCAAGAACGCCGACGAGCAGACCCCGCCCCAGGCCGAGGTCTTCGCCAAGGGCGATGTCGCCCAGATCATCGCCACCCCCAGCGCCGTCGCCGCCATCACCAAGGCGAACCCGGCGCTCGAGGACAAGCTGGGCTTCTTCCCGATACCCGGCAAGAAGGCCGGGAAGCCGTGCGCGGTCTTCACCGGTGGTTCCGACCTGATCGTCCCGGAGAACGCGCCCGAGCGGAACGCGGCCATCGACGTCGTCAAGGCGCTCGCCGGCGAGAAGTGGCAGTCCGAGCTCGCCCGGGCCATGAACTACGTCCCCAACAAGACCTCCCTCGCCTCGGTCGTCGAGGGCCAGGAGGCCACCGCCGCCATGGCCGTCGGCGCGGCACGCGGCAGGGCCACCCCCAACTCCCCGCAATGGGCCGACGTCGAGGCGTCCAACCCGATCAAGCCGTACATGACCGCGGTGCTGCAGGGCGACGACCCGAAGAAGGCCGCCAAGGCGGCCTCGGAGCAGATCACCCAGACCCTCGCCGAATAGCATTTCAGCGACCGCACACCCGCGATCCCCCGAACGGTCATGTCGAATCCAGTCGGTCACGGAAGAAGTAAGGAGCCGGACCACCGCTCACGCGGTCCGGCCCTCACCGTTCCCCTTCCGTACGCCGGAGGAGCCCGACATGCCCGCACCGTCGCCCGCAGCCGCTGCGGCCCCCGCCGTCCCCGTCCCCGCCGGGCTCCCCGTTCCCGCGGGTGTCCCGTCGGGCGTCACCGCCACGGCCGTCCCGTACGCCGGTGTCCCGGCCCAGCCGCAGCCCCGATCCGCGGTCCCGGCCGCCGACCCGGAGCCCCGCTACGTCGTCTGTCTCGCCCGCACCCAGGAGGACGTCCGCGCCGCCCAGCGTCTGCGTCACCAGGTCTTCGCGGGTGAGATGGGCGCCCGCCTCGACGGACCCGAGCCGGGCCTCGACACCGATGCCTTCGACGCCTACTGCGACCACCTGCTGGTGCGCGAGGAGGCCACCGGCGAGGTCGTCGGCACGTACCGCGTCCTGCCGCCCGATCGCGCCCGGATCGCCGGACGCCTCTACTCCGAGGGCGAGTTCGACCTCGGCAGGCTCGCCCCCGTCCGCGACGACCTCGTCGAGGTCGGCCGCTCCTGCGTCCACCCCGCCCACCGCAACGGCGCGGTCATCGCCCTGATCTGGGCCGGGCTCGCCCGCTACATGACCCGCACCGGCCACAACTGGCTGGCCGGCTGCTGCTCGATCCCGCTCGCCGACGGCGGCACCCTCGCCGCCGCCACCTGGGACACCGTCAAGGCCAAGCACCTCGCGCCCGAGGAGTACTGGGTCACCCCGCACAAGCTCTGGACCCCCGACGGCATCACCCGCCCCGAGGGGCGCGTCGAACTCCCGCCGCTGCTCCGCGGCTATCTGCGGCTCGGCGCATGGGTCTGCGGCGCGCCCGCCCACGACGTCGACTTCGGCGTGGCGGACCTCTACGTCCTGCTGTCGCTGCGCAACACCAACCCCCGCTACCTGCGCCACTTCCTCTCCCTCGCACCGGCGCAGTGACCGCCGCCGGCTCCGCCTCGCCCTGGCTGCCGGCCTCGCCGTGCGCACCCGAACCGTGCGCACGGCACACAGGACCGGCCTCCGGGCCCGTACGGGCCGCCGCCCGACTGGCCGTGGGCGTCGCCGCCGTCCTGCTCGGGGTGCTGCTCGCACCCCTGGCGGTGGCGCTGCCCCGCGCCGGCCGTCGGGCGCTCGTGCGCCGGTGGTGCCGACTGGTGCTCCGGGCCTTCGGCGTCCGCCTGAAGGTCACCGGAGTCCCCGCGCCCGCCGAGGGACCGCTGCTGATCGTCGCCAACCACATCTCCTGGCTGGACATCCCTCTCGTGGCCGCCGTCCTGCCCGGACGGATGCTCGCCAAGAAGGAGATCCGGGCCTGGCCGGTGCTCGGGCCGATCGCGGCCCGGGGCGGCACCCTCTTCATCGACCGCGACCGGCTACGGGCCCTGCCCGCCACCGTCCGCTCGATGGCACGGGCGCTGGCGGGCGGAGGGCGGGTGATCGTCTTCCCGGAGGGGTCCACCTGGTGCGGCAGGGGAGGCGGAGCCTTCCGGCCGGCCGCCTTCCAGGCCGCCCTCGACGCCTCCGTCCCCGTCCAGCCGGTACGGCTTGAGTACCGGCCGGCAGGGCCCGCCGCGTTCGTCGGGGACGATCCGCTCGCCGCCTCGCTCTGGCGGATCGCGGTGGCCCGCGGGCTCACCGCGGAGATCCGGATACTGGATCCGATATCCAACGTCCAATATCCGGACCGCCGCTCCCTGGCCCGTGCGGCTCAGCGAGCCGTCGCCAGCGACAGCGCGAACCGCCCCTCCTTGTCCGTCCACCAGCGGGTCAGTTCGAGCCCGGCCTCCGCCAGCTCCGCACGCACGCCCGCCTGACGGAACTTGGCCGACACCTCCGTCCGTACCTCCTCACCCGCCTCGAACGGCACCACCAGATCCAGCTCGGGAATCTTCACCGTGAGCGCGTGACGCGCCCGCAGCCGCATCTCGATCCACTCCCGCTCGTGGTCCCAGAGCGCCACATGGTCGAAGTCGTCCGGTTGCACGTCCGCGTCCAGCTCCCGGGCGATCACCGCCAGCACGTTCTTGTTGAACTCCGCCGTCACCCCGGCTGCGTCGTCGTACGCGGCGACCAGCGTCGCCTCGTCCTTCACCAGGTCCGTGCCGAGCAGCAGGGCGTCGCCGGGCGCCAGCATCGCCCGGACCGAACGCAGGAAGACCTCGCGCTCGTGGGGCAGCAGATTGCCGATCGTGCCTCCCAGGAACGCCACCAGACGCGGCCCGGGTGTGCCGGGCAGGGCCAGCCCCCGGGTGAAGTCGGCGACCAGGGCGTGGATGTGGAGCCCGGGCCGCTCCACGAGCAGCGCCTCCGCCGCGCCCTTCAGCGCCGACTCGCTCACGTCCACCGGGACGTAGCTGTCCAGCTCGGGCAGCAGCGCGTCGATCAGGAACCGGGTCTTCTCGGAGGAGCCGGATCCCAGCTCCACCAGCGTCCGCGCCCCCGTCGCCGCGGCGATGTCGTGGGCCCGGGCGATCAGGATCTCCCGCTCCGCGCGGGTGGGGTAGTACTCGGGGAGCTTGGTGATCTCCTCGAACAGGTCACTGCCACGCGCGTCGTAGAACCACTTCGGCGGCAGCTCCTTGGGCAGACGGGTCAGACCGTGCAGGACGTCGGCGCGCAGGTCGGCGTCCGTGGCGTCCTCGGGAAGGGTGCGGGTCAGCTGGAACGGGCTCACGAGGAGGGCTCCTTGAGCGAGGTGAGGGTGACATCGGCGCGGGTGGCGGACAGCAAGGTGCGGTCCGGCACCTCGCGCCAGAGCGGATCGTCGTCGTACGGCTCCGAGGCCACGACCGTGCGATCGGGGCGCTGCAGGTACCAGAGGGAGTTCCCCCAGGCGGTCGCGGCGATCTCGGCGCCGTCGGTGAGCAGGAGATTGAGACGGGACTCCGGGTCGGCCTCGGCGACCTCCCGTACGGTGTCGGCGAGCGCCCGCCCCGGCGAGTCGCCGGCCCGCAGCCGGTGCAGTACGAGACCCCACACCAGCGCCGAGTCGGTGCGGGCCTCCAGGGCGAGCAGTTCCGCGGCGGTCAGTGACGCGGCCAGGGACGTCAGCGAGTCGGGCCAGCCCGCCACCGCTCCGTTGTGGCTGAAGAGCCACGAGCCCGCCGCGAACGGGGCCGCCGCGGCCTCCCCGTCCGCGCCCGGCCGGGTGGCGCCCCGGACCGCCGCCAGCAGCGCCCGGGTGCGTACCACCCGCGCCAGATCGGCCAGGGAGAGATCGCCCCAGATGGGCGCGGCCCGGCGGTAGCGGGCCGGCACCGGGTCGCCGTCGGCGTACCAGCCGACGCCGAAACCGTCCGCGTTCACCACCCCGCTGAGCTGGGTGCGCGGCTGCCACGCCTGCCGCTCCAGCGAGTGCGGCGGCCGGAGCAGCAGCTCGCCGAGCGGCACGGGTTCGCCCAGGAAGGCGAGATGACGGCACATCAGACGAGCTCCGCGTCCCGTGCGGTCCGGAAGCCGGAGAAGATCTGCCGGCGTACGGGCAGGTCCCAGTTGCGGAAGGTGCCCCGGCAGGCCACCTCGTCCACCGCGAAGGACCCACCGCGCAGCACCTTGTGCGCCGGGCCGAAGAAGACCTCCGAGTACTCCTTGTACGGGAAGGCGGTGAATCCCGGGTACGGCAGGAAGTCGCTGGACGTCCACTCCCACACGTCCCCGATCAACTGCCGCACCCCGAGCGGCGAAGCGCCCTCGGGATAGCTGCCGGCGGGGGCGGGCCGCAGATGGCGCTGGCCGAGATTGGCATGCTCGGCCGCGGGGTCGGCGTCACCCCACGGATAGCGGCGCGAACGCCCGCTCGCCGGATCGTGCCGGGCCGCCTTCTCCCACTCGGCCTCGGTGGGGAGCCTGCGTCCGGCCCAGCGGGCGTAGGCATCCGCCTCGTACCAGCTGACATGCACCACCGGCTCGTCCTCGGGCACCGGCTCCGTCACGCCGAACCGGCGCCGCACCCACTGCCCGCCGTCACGCCGCCAGAACAGCGGTGCGGCGATGTCGTGCCTGCGGATCTGCTCCCAGCCCTCCGCCTGCCACCAACGCTCGTCCGTGTAGCCGCCGTCCGCGACGAAGGCCATGTAGGAGCCGTTGGTGACCGGGACGGTGTCGACGAAGAACGCCGGGACCGTCCGGACGTGCGCCGGGCGTTCGTTGTCCAGCGCCCACGGCTCGTCCGAGGTGCCCATCGTGAACGTCCCCCCGGGGACCAGGACTTCGGCCGGCAGCCCCCCGGTGCCGTTGGCCGGCGGCGGGGGAGCGGTCAGCGCCTGAGGGCCCTTTCGCAGCTGATGGGTGATCAGCATGGTCTCGTCGTGCTGCTGTTCGTGCTGGGCGATCATGCCGAAGGCGAACGCCGCCTCGACGAGCGGCCGGCCCTCCAGCGGCGTGGCCGCCAGGACGTCCAGGACCCGGCCCCGTACATCCGAGGCGTAGGCCCGGGCCTCGGCCGGCGGCAGCAGGGGCAGGGACGGGCGGCTGGCGCGCGAGTGTTCGAAGGCGTCGTAGATCGAGTCGATCTCCGGGCGCAGCGCGTCACGCCCCGCGACGGCACGCCACAACCACTGCTCCTCCTGGTTCCCGATGTGCGCCAGGTCCCACACGAGCGGCGACATCAACGGGGAGTGCTGCGCGACGAGTTCGTCGTCCTCGACACAGGAGGTGAGCAGCGCGGTGCGCTCCCGTGCGGTGGTGAGCGCGTCGAGAGCACGCCGCCGCAGGGCCGAGGGATCCGTCGTCACGGTCATGACGCCACCTCCTGGATGTCGTCGGCGGGACAGCTGCCGGGGAGTACGTACCGCTCATGGAAGTCGGCCACCGCCCGCAGCACGGAGTCGCTCGCCCCGATCCGGGGGAGCGCGTCCAGCGCGGCGGGGAACGCCTCGAGCGCGGCGGCATGCAGATCGGGGTCGGCGAGCCCGTCCCTGGCCGCGGCCAGCCAGAGCGGATTGCGCGGGGCCGCCTCCGGACCGGCCCGCTCGGCCAGCGGCTTGACCGCCCGGTAGACGCTCTCGGCGGCCTCCGGATCGTCGAAGAGTGCGGCGGTCACGGCCACCGGCACGATCCAGCCGTCCGGACCGCACTGGGCGTCGATCATCCGCAGCTCCAGATGCCCGCGCGGCCGCACCGGCGGGAACAGCGTCGTCAGGTGGTAGCGCAGATCGTCCTCGTCGGCCGGGCGGGGGCGGCCGGTGCGCAGCCACTCCCGGAAGGTGAGACCCTCCGGGACGACCCAGGGTGCCTCCTCGCCCCGTACGCACATCACCGGGGTGTCCAGCACATGCCTGGCCCAGGCCGCCCGGGGCTCCCCGTCCGGAGAAGGGGCGAGCGCGCGAGCGGGGTCGAGATCGGTCCACAGGGACTGCCGGGTCGACCGCCAGCCGGTCCGGCGCCCGCCGTGGACGGGCGAGTTGGCGAACGCGGCCACCAGGACCGCGCCCAGCAGATGGGCCAGCTGCCACCGGCGGTGGTAGCCGAGCGGTCCCGGCTCCTCGTGACCTGCGTCCAGACAGATCTGCACCGACGCCGAGTCGCACATCATGGCCCGCCCGGACGGTCCCGTGCGATCGAGAGCGGCCTCCATCGCGTCGTACCGGGGCTCGCGCAGCAGTCGCTCGCGCGGCGCGTTCCAGGGATCGACCCCGTAACCGCTGAGCGAGAGCCCGAGGGGAGTGAGCGCGTCACGCACGGCGCGCAGATCGGCCGAGAGAGTGTCGACGCACCCCATGAGGGAGGCGGCGGGCGGCGAGCTGAGCTCCAGCTGTCCGCCGGGTTCGAGGGTGATCGCCGAGGCCAGCGGCAGGGACCGTACGGTGTCGACGGCCGAGGCCAGCCGCTGTGGTGGGACGGGAAGCCGCGGGTCACGCAGCTCGTGGACGAGCCATTCCACCTCCACCCCGAGCGCGCGGGGTGGGCCCGTCTTGAAGCAGATACATCGCAGCAGGTCCTCGGCCTCGTCCTCGGTGAGGGCGGAACCGCTCTGCGGTATGCCGCTCGACGACATGTCGTTCCTCCTGTCTCGGAAGGCGCTGTTTCCACCTAAAGCCACGTCCGACCGGCGTGCAAGAGCGCCCCTTCGGCAGCACGGCGAATATCCTGTTGCCCCGGGGGAGCCGATTCGATCAAGCTTGCGCGCATGAGCGCACGACTGCGGGGGATCGCGAAGCAGACCGAGGAGATCGTCGAGGCGGGCCGTTACCGGGCCCCCGGAGGGCGGATCGTCTCGATCGAGGCCGAGCTGAGCGCGGCCGTGGCCGGAACCCGGCTCTACGGCCCCGAGCCCGTCCCCGCCCCCCTCGCCCCGGACACCGACCGCACCACCGCCATCACGGTCACGGACGAGAGCAGCCTCGTCGCCGCACGGCGGATGACCAGGGACGACGCCGCCCCGGTGGCCGTCCTGAACTTCGCCTCCGCCCGGAACCCCGGCGGTGGCTATCTGAACGGCGCCCAGGCCCAGGAAGAGGCCGTCTGCCGGGCCTCCGCCCTCTACACCACGCTCCTGCGCGCCCCCGAGTACTACGCGCACCACCGGGCCGAGCGGGATGCCTTCTACACGGACCGGGTGATCCTGTCGCCTGGCGTCCCCGTCTTCCGCGACGACCGCGGCGAGCTTCTGAGCGAGCCGTTCACGGTCGGCTTCCTCACCTCGCCCGCGCCCAACGCGGGTGTGATCCGCCGGCAGACCCCCGAGCTCGTCGGCCGCGTCCCGGCCGTTCTCGCCGCGCGCGCCGCGCGCGTCCTGGAGACCGCCGTGGCCGGCGGCTACCGCCGGCTCGTCCTCGGCGCCTGGGGCTGCGGCGTCTTCCAGAACGACCCCGCCGAGGTCGCGGCCGCCTTCCGCGCCCTGCTGACGGACGGGGGCCGCTTCGCCGGCCACTTCGACGAGATCGTCTTCGCGATCCTCGACCGCACCAAGGACCGGAACACGCTCGGCGCCTTCCAGCGGGTCCTCGCGGGCGCGTGACCGGCTACGACCAGCCGTAGCGCTCGATCAGGCGCTCGACGACACGGTCGAATCGCGGCCGGTCCAGGGCGCAGGCCTCCCGGCGCATCCCCGCCTCGTGGACCCGCAGCACCCGGTCGAGATCCACCCAGGACTCGCGACGCGCGCTGTCCCAGTCGCCCACCCCGATCGCCACCCACTCGCGATCACTGTCATGGCGCTTGCTCGACAGTTGTACGGCGAGCAGCGTCCCGGACTCCTCCCGCGCCACCACCAGAACCGGACGGTCCTTGCCCCGTCCGTCGTTCTCCTCGAAGGGCACCCAGGTCCAGACGATCTCCCCGGGATCCGGGGCGCCGTCGCGGTCGGGGGCGTAGGACGTGCGGACGGGGCCGATCGCATGCGGGTCGGCCTCGGTCGTGGAGTGCTGGAAGGTCGTCACGGGACCACCGTAGGGCCCCGGCCGGGAGCGACGTCCCTGACATGCGGTGCTCGTACCCGCGTGCGAGGCTGAAAACGGCCCCAGCGTCCGATTTTCGCCGTCAGGAGGCACGATCGTGGGCAAGAAACAGACCCGGGTGAACCGCGGCGCCCGTACGGGCGGTCACGAGCACAGGACCGAGGCGACGACGAAGGAACAGATGCCGTCCGTACGTGAGACCCCGCGGCCGATCATCGAGCAGGTCTCCCACAAGAAGGAGCGGAAGTTCGGCCACAACTGACTTCCGCACGACCGATCTTCCACGCGCCTGATCATCCGCCTGGTCGATGTAGACGTAGACGCAGACGCAGGACCGGGGCCCGACGCCACGAAGGCGCCGGGCCCGGCCTGTCGCCTTGCACCCGAGCGGCTACTCCCGGTCGTCGCCGACCGGGATCGCCTCCACCCGGGGAGCGGGCGGCGCCGCGCCGTCGACCGAGGGCGCCACCGCGGTCCGGGCGTCCGGACCCATCGTCGCGAGCAGCTGACGGGCCAGGCCGAGGCCCGTCCCGCCCATGGTCAGCGCCTTGGCGAACATCTCCGCCATCCCGTCGGCGCCGTTCAGCAGGACCATCTGGTCCACGTTGCCGAAGGCGGAAGCGCCCGCCTCGACGATCTCCGGCCACTTCTCGGCCAGCTGCTGGGCGACCACCGCCTCCTGGTTCTCGGCGAGCGCCGCCGCCCTCGCCTTGATCGACTCGGCCTCGGCAAGACCCTTGGCCCGGGCCGACTCGGCGATCGCGAGCCCCTTCGCCTGCTGGGCCGCCGCCTCCGCCTCACCGGTCAGCCGGGTCGCCGTCGCCTTGGCGGCACTGGCCAGCTCGGTCTCCTTGGCCTCCGCCTGCGCCGCCGAGATCCGGGCGTCGCGCTCGGCGTCGGCCCGCGTCCGCGTCTTGTACGCCTCGGCGTCCGCGGGCTTGCGGACGTCCGCCTGGAGCTGCTGCTCCTTGCGGTGCGCCTCCAGCTCGGCGACCCGGGTCTCCTGGACCACGACCTCCTGACGCGCTCCCGCCTCGGCCAGCGGACCGGCCTGCCGGGCCTTCGCGGACGCCTGGTCCCGCTCCGCCTGATAGCCGGCCTGGAGGATCTCGCTGTCGCGGGTCGCCTCCGACATCCGCGCCGCGGCCTGCTGTTCCGCCTCGGTCGCCCGACGGTTGGCCTCCGCCTGCGCGATCCGGGCGTCGCGCTGGACCGCCGCGGCATGCGGCGCGGCCAGGTTCTTGATGTACCCGGTCGGGTCCTCGATCTCGTGGATCTGCAGCGAGTCGACGATCAGGCCGAGCTTCTCCATCTCCGTGCCACAGGCCGAACGGGCCTGTCCGGTCAGCTTCTCCCGGTCACGGATCATGTCCTCGACCGTCAACCCGCCGACGATGGCGCGCAGATGACCGGCGAAGACGATGTGCACCCGCTCCGACATCAGCTTCTGCTGGTCGAGGAAACGGCGGGCCGCGTTGGCGATCGACACGAAGTCGTCGCCCACCTTGAAGATCACCACACCCCGGACCTTGAGCGGAATGCCCTGGTGGGTGACGCACTCCACCTGCAGCTGCGTCTCGTTGAGGTCGAGCGACAGTTTCCGTACCGCCTGGACCCCCGGCAGCACGAGAGTGCCGCGACCGGTGACGATCCGGAAGCCCATCCCCTCGCCGAGCCCCTCCATCCTGTGGTTGGAGCCGGAGATGATGAGCGCTTCGTTGGGTTCCGCGACGCGCCACATCAGTTTGAACAGTGCGATGAGAACGAGGACGGCGCCGATCGCGCCGCCCACCAGGATGCCGATGCCCATGGGCAGCTCCCCCTTCACCGGATCCGTGCGGATCCGGTGAAGGGAGTGTGCGCCCGCTCATGGCCGGCGCTCAACGGTTCGGTCAACTGTCGTACGCGGCTGTGACATAGACGGTGCGTGGAGGGAGATGTTCCATGACCATCACCACCGTTCCGGTCTCGATCCGCTCCTTGGGATTGGCGGCATGGGCGAGGAAGTGCTCCGCGCCGCCCCGGATCCGGACGATCACCTCGCCGACGAGGCCGGGTCCGACGGTGCCGGTGACCCGGCCGAGCATTCCCACCATCGAGACGTCGTCCATGACCAAAAGGTACGTCAGATCCATCCTTCCAGGGCGGTCATGAACCCTTCGAAGTCATCCCGGTGGATCGTATGACCCGCGCCGACGACCGTACGGAGTTCGAAACCGCGCTCCTTGAGCATCTGCGCCTTCTCGGCGGGGACCACGAAGCTCGGGTCGGCCAGCGTGACCAACGAAGGGACGAAGGGCCGTGCGGGCCACATGTCCTGGCCCACCACGCCCACCAGGCCGTGGGCGGTCCGCTCGTCCCAGAGCCGCACCGTCTCGACCTCGATGTCGAGATCCACCTCCGCCCAGCGGCGGTTGAGGATCCTGATGTGCTCGCGGGTGAGGGACTTGCCCTGGGTGAACATCTCCGGGCGGTAGCCCTCCTCCCCGGCCGGCAGATGCCAGGCCGGGTCGGAGTAGACCGCGCGGCGCGGCGCGAGCCGCTCCACCGCGGCCGCGAGGGCCAGGGCGCCGAGCGAGTGACCCAGCGCCAACTCGGCTCCGGCGGGCAGGTTCTCGACGAGGTCGTCGGCGTAGTCCGACGGGCGGTAGCCCTCGGGGCCCTCGGCGCGCGGGCTCGCGCCGTGACCGCGCAGGTCGACGGCGATCACCCGGTAGCCGCGCTCGGCCAGGGCCGGTCCGACCTGTCGCCAGGTGCGGTGGTCGCCCATGATGCCGTGGATCAGCAGCGCGATCCGGTCACCGGATCCCCACGTGGTGGTGTTCAGTCGCACGTCGATGCCTCTCGGGTGTGGTCTTCTCGTCTTCAGCGCACGGTACGGATCGGGCGCACGGCGAGCGCCCCGAGCACCGACAGTACGGCGGCGACGAGGAACAGCGCGGTGTATCCGCCGCTGAGCGAGACGACGAGCGAGGCGACGAACGGCGCGACGATCTGCGGCCCGGCGTTGGCGACGTTGAGCACACCCATGTCGCGGGCCGCGTCCTCGGCCTTCGGCAGCACCATGGTGACCAGTGCCGTGTCCACGGCCATGTAGCAGCCGAAGCCGAGGCCGTTGACGACGGAGAAGGCGAGCATCGCCGTCCAACTCGTCGACAGCGCCGGGATCAGGAGGGCGACGGCGGCGAGTGCGGCGGAGGCGCCGACGAAGAGCTTGCGGCGGTCGTGGCGGTCGGAGAGCCAGCCGCCCAGGACCGTGGAGACGACCATGGCGACCGCGTTGAGCGGCATCAGGATCGCCACCGCCTCCTCGGCCGTGAGCCCGGCCGGCAGATCGGTGTGGTCCTTGAGGATGTACAGCTGGAATCCGGCGACCGCGAAGTAGCCGAGGACCAGCAGCGCGCGGCCTATGAACGCCCAGCGGAAGTCGTGGTCCTTCAGCGCACTGCCGAAGGCGGCGATCTGCTGCTTCACGGGCAGCGGGGCCTTGGCGGGCATCCGCCGCTCGCGGGCGCAGGCGGTGAACAGGACGGCGGCGGCCGCCACGATCACGCCGAAGACCAGATAGCCGGTGCGGTAGTCCTCCGAGAAGGCGGCGCCGATCAGCGCGCCGATGGTGGAGCCGACGGGGAGGCCGAGCCCGACGGCCGCCGATGCCTTGCCGCGCGCGGCCAGGGGCACGCGGTCGGGCACGACCGAGGTGAGGGCCGCCTGGTAGATGTTCATGACGGCCTGGCCCAGACACCAGGCGATCATCACCAGCAGGATCGTGTCCACGCTGCCCAGCAGGAACATCACGGGTATCGCGAGCAGACCGCCCGCCAGGATCCACGGATTGCGCCGCCCCGTACGGTCCGAGAGCGCGCCGGCCACCGGGTTGAACACGGTGGCGAAGATGGCGGAGACGCCGGAGACCAGACCGAAGTTGGCCACCTTGTCCGCGGGATCGATGTCCTCGATCTGGAGCGCGAGGAGCATCCCGGGTACACCGACGTACAGCGCGTACATCGCCGTGTTGCCGGCCAGGAGCAGGGACAGCAGACCACGCGTCGGCTTGGGGGCCGAGGGTGAGCCGACGCCGGGAGTCGTGCCGGCGGTGGTGCCGGAGCCCGGGGAGGAAAGGGCCACAGTGCCCTCCTGAGGAGATCGCCCGTGCGGGGGCGAGGAGCGGATCGAGGGTGAGTGACACGTGTCAGTGACACGCGTCAGCACTGTGTAGCACTCGATTCCGGCCATCCGCCAGACCCTGGGCCGGATCGGTCTGGAAAGATGCCGGAGCGATGAGCCAGTCACCCAGACAGTCCGCCGAACGTGCCGTCCCGACGAGTGCCGATGTCGCGCGCCTCGCGGGCGTGTCCAGAGCGACCGTGTCGTACGTGCTGAACAACACCGCGGCCGTACGGATCAGCGAGCCGACCCGTCAACGGGTGCGCGAGGCGGCGGAGGAGCTCGGCTATGTGCCCCACGCCGCGGCCCGCAGTCTGCGCGCCGGCCACAGCCGGATGGTCCTGCTCCCGACCGCGCAGGTGCCGGTCGGCCCGCTCTACAGCACCTTCTTCAACGAACTCCAGTGGGCCCTGCGCCGGCTCGACTACACCGTGGTGCAGTACGGGAGTCTCGGCCTGGACGGGGACGAGGCCGCCCGCGCCTGGGCCGAGCTCCGCCCGGTCGCGGTGGTCTCCTTCGGTGAGGTCGAACTGACCCCGAACGGAGTGGAGATCCTCAAGCGCTCCGGCGCGAAGGCCGTGATCACCGTCGGCCCGCAGCGGGTCGCGGGAACGCACGCCCTGGTCATGGACCAGGGGAGGGTCGGTCGCGTCGCCGCCGAGCATCTGCTCGAGCGCGGCAGGCGCCGGATCGGTGTGGTGGTTCCCGGGGAGCCGGGACTCGAGATGTTCTCGGGCCCCCGGCTGGACGGCGCCCGCCAGGCGGTGGCGGGGACCGACGCCACGGTCGTACCCCTGCCGCTGCGGTACGAGGAGGACTCGGCGAACGAGCTCGCCGGGCGATGGCGCGAGCTCGGGCTCGACGCCGTCTTCGCGTACAACGACGAGTACGCGATGCTCCTGATGCGTGCCCTGCAGGACGCCGGGATCTCCGTCCCGGAGGAGACCGCGGTCGTCGGCTCGGACGATCTGCTGCTCGGGCGGCTGCTGCGGCCCCGGCTGACCACGGTCCGGATCGACATGGTGATCGGCCGGCGCCTCGCGGAGCTCGTCGACAGCGCGGTCCGCGACCCGGAGGGCACCCCGGAGGCCCGGGAGCTCATGGCCTCGCAGGTCGTGCCCCGGGAGTCCAGCTGAGCGCTCGGCGCCGCGGCGGCTTAGCGTCGAGGCATGAGCACCTTTCCGAGGCGTTTCGAGATCCTTCTCGTTCCCGAGCACGTGGAGGACCGGGGCGGAGCGTCCGTCGAGGACAGCGCGGTCCGCTCGGCGGTCGTCGAGGCCACCGGCCGGACCGGGGCCACGGGGTATCCCCGCTACGAGGGCCACGGCCTGGCGGCGGACATCGATCCCGAGACCCGCACGGTCGAGGCGCTGCTGGTCGACGGCCGGGAGCTGGACTACGGTCTGACCGCGCTGATCCGGCACGCGGCGGGGTAGTGACCCGAGGGCGCGGTGTATCGGTTCATCCACCACGCATCGAGATGCGGCACCGTTGACATGAGGCGCCGCCCGACGGAGACTCGGCGCGCACGACCATGAAGGAAAATTCACCAGGCGAACGTTGTGAACGTACCGCAGGTCACGTGGGAGAGAACCGATGAGCATCCGCGACGTCTACATCGTCGACGCCGTCCGCACGCCGATCGGCAAGTTCGGGGGCGCGCTCTCCTCCGTACGCCCCGACGACCTCGCCGCGCACGTGGTCAAGTCCCTCGTGGACCGGACGCCCGACCTCGATCCGGCCCGCATCGACGACGTCTACTTCGGCGACGCCAACGGCGCGGGCGAGGACAACCGCGACGTGGCCCGCATGGCCGTCCTGCTCGCCGGGCTCCCGACCTCCGTCCCGGGCGTCACCGTCAACCGCCTCTGCGGCTCGGGGCTCGAGGCGGTCATCCAGGCCGCCCGCGCCGTCGCGCTCGGCGACGCCTCCGTGGCGATCGCCGGCGGCGTCGAGTCGATGTCCCGTGCCCCCTGGGTCCTGCAGAAGCCCGAACGCGCCTTCCCGGCCGGCCATCAGCAGCTGCACTCCACGACGCTGGGCTGGCGCATGACCAACCCGCGCATGCCCGCCGAGTGGACGGTCGGGCTCGGCGAGGGCGCGGAGCTCGTCGCCGACAAGCACGGCATCACCCGCGAGCAGCAGGACGCGTTCGCCCTCGCCAGCCACCAGAAGGCCGCCGCCGCGTGGGGCAAGGGGCTCTACGACGGCGAGGTCGTGCCGTACGGGGACGTGGACCTCGCCCGTGACGAATGCATCCGCGACACCACCTCGATCGAGGCCCTGGCCAAGCTGAAGCCCTCGTTCCGGCGCGAGGGCGGCACGGTCACCGCGGGCAACGCCTCGCCGCTCAACGACGGCGCGGCGGCCCTGCTCCTGGTCGACGAGGAGGGGCTGCGGGAGACGGGCCGCGAGCCGCTGGCGCGCATCAGGGCCTCCGCCGTCACCGGGATCGAGCCGCAGCTCTTCGGGCTCGGCCCGGTCGAGGCGGTCCGGCGCGCGCTCGAGAAGTCGGGACGCTCCTTCGGCGACCTGACGACGTTCGAGCTGAACGAGGCCTTCGCCGCCCAGTCGCTCGGCTGCCTCGCCGAGTGGCCGGAACTCGACCCCGAGATCGTCAATCCGCGCGGCGGCGCCATCGCCATCGGCCACCCGCTGGGCGCCTCCGGCGCGCGGCTCGCCGGCTCGGTGGCCCACCAGCTCGCCGCGGCGGGCTCGGGCACCGGCCTCGCGGCGCTGTGCATCGGCGTCGGGCAGGGGCTGGCGCTGGTCCTGGAGCGCTGAGCCGGCGCGGGCCGAGCCAGGGGCGCTCGGCGGGCGCCGCCGAGGAAGTCGCGGGAACGCCGGAGGGGCGGTACGGGATCTCC